>JBDNGW010000385.1:0-26881 GCA_041689735.1 Leeuwenhoekiella sp.
AAGGTCAGGTTCATACAAAATCCTACCTAAGTGGGAATAATCTCCATAATTAACGGTGCTACCATAAGGTCCACCCAGATATTCACCATCTACGGGATCTGAGAAAAACACATCACTTCTAGGATCATCTAATTCATTCAATGCATCGACAAAGGTATCGGCGGGAACAAAGTCCTTTCGATTGCTTTGTACAAGATCAAGCCAAATTGGGCTAGTATTTGGTGTGGTGGCCTCATACTGTAAAATTGCATTTTGGCTATTGTCAACAATTATATTATCTGAAACATCAGAAACCATAGTTTGAGCCATATCTGGATTAACGTCAGCGAAACGCATCGCGAAACGCATTTTAATTGAATTTCCAAAAGTCAACCAACTTGAAGTATTTCCCAGATAAATCAAATCTTGACTGCCAAAACTACCATACTCTGTATTCAAATTATCTAGCGCTGCATTTAAACGAGAGATAAGATCCATATAAATTGCGGCATCATCATCATAAGCTGGATTGATAACTTCAATGTTCAAAGCTTCTGTATATGGAATATCACCAAAGGTATCAACCAATATCTGATAGGCCAATACAGTTTGAATTTCAATGATCGCTAATTTATTTGCTTTAATTGCGGTGTCTTCTTCGAATTGTGCGGGACTAACATTTAAAATCTCCTGCTCACTTATCCGGGCAGCAGCCGCGCTCATGTCCTTTATAACATCAACATAAAGTGCTTCCCAATGGTTTTCCGGTATTGATCGCGTTATAATGTCATAGCGCGCTTCATCGACGTAGGTCGCTTCACTCCATTGCTGGGCAAATAGGCGGAAAACATTTGTGTTCACATTGGTATTCACCAGTTGATCAACCAAGTTACGCTGGGCATTGGTCATCAAGGGTTCTCCAGGAACGTCTGTAAATGCTTTTTCATCTGTGTTGAGATTGTCAGAACATTGCGCGAGCACAAGTCCCAGGCCTATGAGTAATATTCTTTTTAGTATCATGATACGTTTTTATTAAAATTGAAGATTAATGTTGAAGCCATAATCTCTGGTGGCGGGCAAAACACCACTTTGAAAACCTTGCAAGTTACCAGAACTAAGACCTGCTTCAGGATCGGCAAATGGTACATTTTTATGGATGATCCACAAATTTGCACCCGTCAATGTAAGTGTAGCCTTTTCAAAGAAAATATCTTTTAAAAAGCTTTCCGGTATAGTGTAACTCAAAGCAACCTCACGGAGTTTAACATATCCTGCATCATAAACAAATTCCGAGTTAGGGAAACGCTGATAGCCGAAAACCCCAAAGGAACTTACATCAACACGTGTGGTGTTTGGCGTACCATCTGCATTTACTGCGTCAAATATAACACCACCTCCATTATCTATAGTGTTACGTACTGGATTGCCTAAATCATTGGTAAATGCTGTATTGGGATATAGTCCTGTTGCTTGACCGTAGTATTGGTCAAGGGAGAACACGCTACCACCTTTCTGCACGTCGATCAAGAAACTTAAACTTAGGTTTTTATAACTGAAAGAGTTGAAAACACCGCCGGTGTAATCAGGGTTCACATCGCCAATGATGGCATCTGGATCTGTACGTTGAAATAAACCAGTTGCATTTACAATGCGGTTTCCGTTCTCATCCCTTTTAAAATCTGAGCCTTTGATCACACCAAAAGGTTGACCTACCGTTCCATTTAGAGTTATACCTCCTTGAAAGCTTCCTAAAACAATGTTATTTGTCTGTTCAGAAAGGCTCCTCAATTCGTTGCGGTTACGTGCAAAGTTTACACGCAAATCCCAATTAAAACCTGATTCGGTTTGTATGGGACTCGCATTAAGGGACACCTCTATACCTTTATTCTCCAATTCTCCAGAATTAATAACCTTTTGGGTAAATCCAGTTGAACCACTTACGGCAAGGGGCAAGGTTTGATTATTAGTTAAAGTTCTGTAGAGAGAAATATCCAACCCTAACCTTCTATTTAAGAAACTAAGTTCAAGACCACCTTCATAACTGGTAAGGCGCTCTTCTTTAAGATTGGGATTTCGTCTTCTATCGGAAACTGAAAATAAATTAGCGGTACCAAAGGGAGTCGGTTTGATGAATATATCCCTGAGTTGAGCGAAATCAGCGCCCGATCCTACCTCTGCATAGTTTAAACGCAGTTTACCAAAACTGAGCCAATCCGTTTGAATGTCATTTGAAAAAATATAACTTCCCGTAACAGATGGGTAATAAAAAGTGTTATTTTCTGATGGTAGTGTAGATGTGGCATCCCTCCTTATCGTACCTTCTAAATACAACGTATTAAAAAAGCCAAAACTGGCTTGAGCATAAACCCCATCCACGCCTATTTCCTCTTCTTGCTCAAAAGGAGCTTCAATGGGGTTTTGTGAATTGGCCAAAGAAAATACTCCCGGAACGGCTAGACCACCATTGGTAATAGCACGTATTGAATTGATGTTATTGCGACGAATGTTTGTGCCCAATAAACCATTAAAACTAATATCCTCAGTGATATCCTGATCAAAATTAAGGATCAGATCGTAGTTATATTCCCTGAACGTCCTGTTGAAACGTGAGTATCTTGCAACTGGATTACTTCCGGTCGATGTCCGTTCTTCTTGAAATTCATCATAAGAGTCCATTGTTACCCGTCCCGTAACATTTAACCAATCGGCAACGTCATACTTTAGCAATACGTTACCGTAAATCCTGTTACGCTCATCATTCTGAAAATTTTCATAACGAATATAATATGGGTTATCCCAGAAAATAGGTGTGGGATTTGACGTTGAACTTGGGTTCCAGGTATAATTTTGGCCAGTGCGTTCATAAGTCCTACGCAAGTCCTGATAATTAACATTAGTTTGAGTCCATTGTCGAAAGTTGGAGAGAATATTATCTGTATATCCTGTACCATTTCGCCCCAAGGTTTTTTGATTAACAAAATTTATGTTTGTAGAAACCGTAAAATCGTCGGTAAAATCATGGCTTCCACTGAAGTTTATCGTGTTTCTATCTTGCTCGCTATTTGGCATAATTCCCTCAGTATCAAACTTAGAGTAATTTAAACGAAACGAAGAGATATCTGTGCCACCAGAAACTGCGACACTATTGGTTATTGTAACAGCGTCATTAAAGAAAGAACTAGGGCCATTTTTACCCGCGAACGTCCATGGAGTAGCTTTATTAAAATTGGGATTTGTAGGGTCAAAGAACGCATCCCATTGATACACCAATAAGTTAGGGTCAAAAGCACCACCGTAAGATGCATCTTCTGTAAGCGGAGTCACTAAATCATCTGTGCCGTCTCCATTAATATCCTCTTCAAAGAAATAAGGGTTTGTTCCTCCATAGTAAGCACCATAACCTCCACCGTATTGGTTTTGATAGGTAGGGAACGTTTCTTTATTTACTCTTCCTATTTGAATTCCAGAATTTATGGTAACTCCCAGGCCTTCGCCTCTTTTACCTTTTTTTGTGGTAATGATGATTGCACCATTGGAAGCACGGTTACCATAGAGCGCAGTAGCGGCCGCACCTTTTAGTACATTTATTGTCGCAATGCTCTCAGGGTTTATATCTGATGCTGCATTACCGTAGTCAAAACCTGCACCTGCTTGTTGTTGTGATGAGCTATTGTTGTTTGAGTTGTCGATGATCACACCATCCACCACAAAAAGTGCTTGATTATTACCTGTTAAGGAGTTCGTACCACGCAAAAGTACGTTTGTTGAGCCGCCTATGTTACTGTTACGCTTAATCTGTAGCCGGAAACTTTACCGGAAAGCGAGTTGGCAATGTTGCCTCCTTGCGTTACAGTGCTTACCTGATCACCGGAAACTTCCTCTGTAGCATATCCCAGGGTCTTCTTTTCCCTCGAAATACCCAAGGCCGTTACAACCACTGCATCGAGAGATTCACCTGCCTCCATTTGCATGTCATAGGTATTTTCAGTTCCCACGTTCACTATCTGATCAGAAAAACCTACGTATGTAAATACGAGATTAGATCCTTGTGCTGCTTCAATAGTGTAATTACCATCAAAGTCAGATTGTGTTCCAGATGCAGTTCCCTGTACCAGAATATTTACCCCTGGAAGAGGAATACCGCTTCCATCGGTGACCGTACCGGAAACCTCTTTTGTTTGTGCAAATGCAATTTGTACCACTAACGCAAACAAAAGCGTTAGCAATCCATTTAATTTTGTTTTCATGTTTTGAGATTATTTGAATTAGCCTTGTCAAAGTTGAAACTATTGAGTCAAATTCAAATAGTAATTAACCTAATGTTTCGTTATAGTTTCGTTAAGGTTAACTTAAGTATTTAGTGGGATTGTGACAAAATAATTGTTAAAAATAGGTCGTCAACCGTAGGTGTAGAATAGAGTTGGAAAATTTGAAGTTTTGCCCCCCCTGAAGACCATTGGCTAAATTTATGTTGAGCAAACCTGCGCCGGTTGAAATTCCTGCGCCCAGGCCAAAACTGTAAATAAAGCTTTGTTCCTCAAGGATTTGGTTTTCAAAATAGGCCGCGTCGGCAACGCTATGCACATAAAGCCCTGGGGCGGCGAGATATCTATATTCAGTTCGAAAAACGGTGTAAAAATTGGCATTTATTGAATTTTCTTTAAATCCCCTTATGCTTGTTATGCCGCCGAAACGGAAAAGTTCATTGCCGTAATACTGCTCCGTCATTAAGGTTTTTGTCGTGTTGGCTATATAGAAACGTTGTTTTTGACTCAGATTAAAAACATAGGAGGCTTCACCTTCCACGGCAAATTGTGATCTCGATTGGTTTAAAGCGTTTCTATTTCCAAAGGAAGTTTTAAGGCTGACCATACTTTTGATGGGAAATAGTTTTTCATTAGCCCGAGACACTTTGCTAAACCCGATATTAAATAATGTTTTCTTATAATCTATGGGTTGGTTTTCCTGGTGTATAAGACTGTCATTAAGTGCTGTGGAATTTTCGAGTAGCACCCCTGTGCTCAAGCGTAAATTTCCGGGGAACTGGTAAAAAAGATCGAGTTCCTGTTTGTTGGTTGAAAAGGTGGTGTCGCGCCGGAAGAGGTTTAGTTCGGCCTGAAGCCCTAAAGGCGTGTTGAAAAGAAAGGGTAATTCAAGCGCAGCACGCAGTTTTTGCTGATCATTGCCATCGCTCTTGTAATTGAGTTCAAGAAGTTCCCCATAATCGAGGTTGTTGAGCAAGTGCAGATCGAGGTAGCCGTCAAGGCGCAACTTACCGGAATCGGCACTGTTGCCAAACCCTAAAAAACCATCAAAACGATTTGCAGGATTTTTTTCGAGATATAAAAAAATGGTGGTACTGTCCTTTTCAAAAAGTACTTCAGGGTCTTTGAGTGCATTTACAAAAGGCAAATCTGTTAACTGGCTGAAATTTTTATTGATTCTGGATTTATCAAATAATCTACCCCGTTTTAAATTGACATAATACTTTAGATACGCTTTCGGGAATTTATCGTATCCATTCACTACGATTTTATCTACACGCCTTAAGTTTTCGCGGTCAAGTAGAAGTGTCGCTTTCAGCGTATCTTCAGTTGCGGTAAGGTTTTCCAGTCGAAGCGAAGAAAGTGGATGGCCAGATGCAGCTTCCAGTGCGGTAAAATCTGCCATTGTACCATCTAAATCGGCTATGGGGATCAAAAAATAGCTCTTATTGTCTCTAAGACGCAGTTTTCTGGCGTACTTGCCAAGTAGGGAATCCTGAATATAAAGTTGGATGAACTGTGTTTTAGTACCCAATGCTAAAGTACCTATATATAAGGTATCGTTTTCTCTGGTTAAAGAAGTCATTTTAGCACTCAAAAAACCCGTTTTTTGAATACTATCCACCGTTTTCAAAACGTGCTTTTCAATGGAGGAAAAGTTTGCAAACCGTAATGTGGGGCCGATTTTATCTTGGGTGCCATCGCTTTCTCCTATTTTCAGTTTAAGATAGAGCTCTTGCGCCACGCCTTGTAAAGGTGCCGTAAATAGATAAAATAAGATTATATGAAATAGGTAGTTCTTCAAATACAGGTTTTTGGCTTTGTTTTCAACGGAAGCGCAAAGGTAAAAGTACTGAGCATACAAAATAACCTGATTACATTTGAAAATTAATTGATTATGGTTTGATTAAGTCAAATATTATTTTACCTTTGCAAACCCTTAGAAAAGGGTTATCAGAATAACTATAATCAGGTAAAGGAAATTATGCCGACAATTTCACAATTAGTACGAAAAGGAAGAACCAAAATAGCCAAGAAGAGTAAATCGGCTGCTTTGGATTCGTGCCCACAACGCCGCGGGGTTTGTACCCGTGTTTATACCACTACACCTAAGAAACCTAACTCGGCAATGCGTAAAGTAGCACGTGTGAGGTTGACTAACGGTAAGGAGGTAAACGCCTATATAGGCGGTGAGGGTCACAATCTACAAGAGCACTCGATAGTATTGGTTAGAGGTGGAAGGGTGAAGGATTTGCCAGGTGTGAGGTACCACATTGTACGTGGCGCATTGGACACCGCTGGTGTTCAAGGCCGTTTACAGCGTAGGTCTAAATACGGAGCAAAACGCCCTAAGAAGTAAGGAATTAGTTAAGCGTTAGGAGTTATGAGTTAAGGCGGAAGCCTACTTATAATAAATAGCATTTAACAAATAACAATTAATTTATTACAAGGAAGCAATGAGAAAAAGACAGGCAAAAAAACGGCCTCTTTTACCAGATCCACGGTTTAATGATCAATTGGTTACGCGTTTCGTGAACATGATGATGTGGGATGGTAAGAAATCAGTGGCGTTCAAGATTTTTTACGATGCAATGGATATCGTGGAAGAGAAGAAAAACAATGAAGAGAAAACGGCTCTCGAGGTTTGGAAAGATGGACTTTCCAATGTTATGCCGCACGTAGAGGTGCGCAGTCGTAGAGTGGGTGGGGCAACATTTCAGATTCCCATGCAAATTAGGCCAGATAGAAAAATTTCTACGGCCATGAAGTGGTTGATTAGCTATTCCCGCAAGCGTAACGAAAAATCCATGGCATTAAAATTGGCCTCAGAGGTTCTGGCGGCTGCCAAGGAAGAAGGTGCTGCTGTTAAGAAGAGATTGGACACGCATAAAATGGCGGAAGCAAACAAAGCATTCTCTCACTTTAGATTCTAGAAAATAAAATGGCACAAAGAGATTTAAAATATACAAGGAATATAGGTATCGCTGCTCACATTGATGCGGGCAAGACCACCACTACAGAACGTATACTATTTTATACGGGGGTGAGCCACAAGATCGGTGAGGTGCACGATGGTGCTGCAACGATGGACTGGATGGAGCAAGAGCAGGAGCGCGGTATTACCATTACTTCCGCTGCAACTACCTGTTCATGGAAATTCCCCATGGAAAATGCAGAGCCGTTACCAGAATCTAAGGATTATCACTTCAATATTATAGATACTCCGGGCCACGTGGATTTTACCGTAGAGGTAAATAGGTCATTGCGCGTTCTTGATGGTCTTGTATTCCTGTTTAGTGCAGTAGATGGAGTAGAGCCACAATCTGAAACAAACTGGAGGCTTGCAGATAACTACCACGTGCCCCGTATGGGATTTGTGAACAAAATGGACCGTCAAGGTTCTAATTTCATAGAAGTCTGTAAGCAGGTCAAAGAAATGTTGGGTTCTAATGCTGTGCCCATCGTTCTCCCTATTGGTGATGAAGAGCACTTTAGGGGAATCGTAGATTTAATTAAAAACCGTGGTGTTGTATGGCACGACGAAACGCAGGGTTCTACTTTTGATGTAGTGGAAATCCCTGAAGATATGAAAGAAGAGGCTCGCATGTATCGTGGTATGCTTATCGAAGAGATAGCGGCCTATGACGAGAAGCTTCTTGAAAAATATATGGAAGATGAGGATTCCATTACTGAGGATGAAGTGCATGCAGCACTTCGAGCGGCTGTGATGGACATGTCCATCATCCCTATGATCTGTGGTTCTGCTTTTAAAAACAAAGGTGTTCAATTCCTGCTAGATGCAGTTTGCCGTTACTTGCCATCTCCTGTAGATAAGGATGGTATTGTAGGTATTAACCCGAACACGGAGAAAGAAGAAAAACGTAAACCCAATGTCGATGAGCCTTTCGCTGCTCTTGCATTTAAGATTGCCACAGATCCTTTTGTAGGTCGATTGGCTTTCTTCCGTGCGTATTCCGGTCGATTAGATGCCGGTTCGTACGTGTTGAATAACCGCTCTGGCAACAAAGAACGTATTTCGCGTATCTATCAAATGCACTCCAATAAGCAAAATGCCATTGATTTTATCGAGGCTGGAGATATTGGAGCTGCGGTAGGATTCAAGGATATTAAAACCGGAGATACATTATCTGATGTAAAACATCCTATTGTTTTGGAAAGTATGGATTTCCCTGACCCCGTTATCGGTATTGCAGTGGAGCCAAAAACCAAAGCGGATGTTGACAAATTAGGTATGGCACTGTCTAAACTTGCCGAAGAAGATCCCACTTTCCAAGTACGTACCGATGAGGCTTCTGGGCAAACTATTATATCTGGTATGGGTGAGCTTCACCTCGATATTATTTGTGACCGTTTACGTCGTGAATTCAAAGTGGAGGTAAATCAAGGTCAGCCGCAGGTAGAGTATAAAGAAGCAATCACCAAAGTTGCAGAACATCGAGAAATTTATAAAAAACAATCTGGTGGACGTGGTAAATTTGCAGATATTGTATTTACTTTGGAGCCTGTAGAAGATGTAACTTTTGAAGGTCTTGAATTTGTAAATAGTGTTAAAGGTGGTAACGTACCAAAAGAATTTATCCCATCTGTTGAGAAAGGCTTTAAACAAGCAATGGCCAATGGTCCTTTGGCCGGTTTTGAAATGGATAGTATGAAAGTTACCCTTAGGGATGGATCTTTCCACCCGGTGGATTCTGATGCACTATCTTTTGAACTAGCTGCGAAAATAGGTTTTAGGGCAGCAGCTAAAGCTGCTGGAGCAGTAGTTCTGGAGCCTATAATGAAACTTGAGGTTATCACTCCAGAAGAGAATATGGGTGATATTGTGGGGGATCTTAACCGCCGCCGTGGTCAAATGACAAGTATGGGTGACCGTGCAGGTGCGAAAGTTGTAAAAGCAACGGTGCCTCTTTCTGAAATGTTCGGTTATGTAACTACATTGCGTACCCTTTCTTCAGGACGTGCAACTTCAACTATGGAGTTTTCACATTATGCAGAAACCCCTTCTAATATTTCAACAGATGTAATTGCTGCCGCAAAAGGTTTAGCTAACGAATAATTTACCGGAAATGAGTCAGAAAATAAGAATTAAACTAAAGTCGTACGATTACAATCTGGTAGATAAGTCTGCTGAGAAAATTGGAAAGACAGTAAAGAGTACAGGTGCTGTGGTAACTGGGCCAATCCCTTTGCCTACGCACAAAAAAATATTTACCGTTCTGCGTTCGCCGCACGTTAATAAAAAAGCAAGAGAACAGTTTGAACTTAGTTCTTACAAGCGATTGCTAGATATTTATAGCTCATCTTCAAAAACTATTGACGCATTGATGAAGCTGGAACTGCCCAGTGGTGTTGAGGTTGAGATTAAAGTGTAATTAATTCTAAAGTTAGAATTATAAATTCAGAATTATAAAATGTCCTAAGCTTTGTGCAAGGGAAAAACGGAAAAAGTACATTCAGGGTTGAAGGTATTTTGACCCTTTTTTATTTTCGTGAAAATGGGAATAGATCAAAAATTTAAGACTGCCGCCTTCGCGGAAGTAAAAATACGGAGGACGAAAAGAGGGGGTAAGACTTCTGAATTTTCCCGATTGTTATCGGGATTATAATTTAAAAATTAATTAAATATGTCTGGGTTAATTGGAAGAAAAGTGGGCATGACCAGCATCTTCGACGAGAACGGCAAGAATATGCCCTGTACCGTTATTGAAGCAGGTCCCTGCATTGTCACCCAAGTCAGAACCAAAGAGGTTGACGGGTATGAAGCCCTTCAACTGGGTTTCGATGACGCAAAGACTGCTAACAAAGCTGCTGGAGGACACTCCAAAAAAGCAGGAACTGTTGCAAAGCGTAAAATTGTCGAGTTCCAGGAATATGACGGGGAGTATAAACTAGGAGATGCAGTCACTGTTGAAATCTTTAAGGAGGGTCAATTTGTCGATGTGGCAGGAACCTCTAAAGGTAAAGGTTTTCAAGGTGTTGTAAAACGTCACGGTTTTGCCGGGGTTGGTCAGTCCACCCACGGTCAACATAACCGTTTACGTGCCCCTGGTTCTATAGGAGCAGCGTCCTATCCATCACGTGTATTCAAAGGAATGCGCATGGCTGGAAGAATGGGAGGCGAGCGAGTTAAAGTTCAAAATTTAAGAGTGCTTAAAATTGTTGCAGAGAAGAATTTGCTCGTTGTAAAAGGAGCGGTCCCTGGACACAAGAACTCTTATGTAATTATTGAAAGGTAATGAAAGTAGCAATAATAGATATTAAAGGAAAAGAAGTTGGTAGAGAAGCAGAGCTTTCTGATGCTATCTTCGGAATAGAGCCTAATGATCATGCGGTGTATCTGGATGTTAAACAACATCTTGCCAACAGGCGTCAAGGAACACATAAGTCTAAAGAACGTGCAGAGATTGCTGGGAGTACCCGGAAGATCAAAAAGCAAAAAGGCACCGGTACCGCAAGGGCGGGTAGTATAAAGTCTCCCATTTTTAAAGGAGGTGGACGCGTTTTTGGCCCAAGACCCCGTGATTATTCATTTAAATTGAATAAAAATCTTAAAAGGTTGGCACGGCGATCTGCGCTTTCCATGAAGGCCAGTGATAATGCAATTATGGTTGTTGAAGATTTTGATTTTGATGCTCCAAAAACCAGAGATTTTATCAATGTGCTGAAAGCTTTGGGTATTGATGATAAAAAGTCATTGATCGTGTTGGGAGAATCAAATAATAATGTATATTTGTCCTCGCGCAATTTTAAGACCGCCCAGGTCGTAAATTCTTCGGAATTAAGCACTTACAGAATTCTGCACGCAAATAATGTGGTGCTTTTGGAAGGCTCGCTAGAAGGAATTGAAGAAACCCTAAGCAAATAAGCACTATGAGTATTTTAATAAAACCTGTAATTACCGAAAAAGCCACTATGGAGAGTGAGGTGAACAACCGGTATACTTTCGAAGTGAACTCCAGTTCCAACAAAGTGGAAATAAAAGGTGCTGTGGAGGCCGCTTACGGAGTTTCAGTACTTGCAGTTAGAACAATGAACGTTCGCCCGGATCGTAAATCCAGATTCACAAAATCTGGAATGATCACTGGTAAAACAAAGGCTTACAAAAAAGCTATTGTACAGTTGGCGGAAGGTGATACAATTGATTTTTATAGTAACATTTAAGACACATTATGTCAGTTAGAAAATTAAAACCTATCACTCCAGGACAGCGATTTAGAGTAGTTAATGGCTATGATGCCATTACTACTGATAAGCCGGAAAAAAGCCTAATGGCTCCGATTAAAAAGTCTGGAGGGAGAAACAGTCAAGGAAAGATGACCATGCGCTACAAAGGTGGTGGTCACAAAAGAAGATATCGCGTAATTGATTTTAAGCGTAACAAAGAAGGTGTACCTGCAACGGTGGCGACCATTGAGTATGATCCAAATAGGACTGCTTTCATTGCTTTGCTTAATTATCAAGATGGTGAGAAACGGTATATGGTCGCTCCAAGTGGCCTTCAAGTAGGACAAAATGTTGTTTCTGGAGCTGGTGCGACACCTGAAATAGGGAACGCAATGATGCTTTCTGATATTCCATTGGGTACTATTATTTCTTGTTTGGAATTACGTCCCGGTCAAGGTGCTGTAATGGCAAGAAGTGCAGGATCATTTGCACAGCTAATGGCACGTGATGGGAAATTTGCAAGTGTTAAGCTGCCTTCTGGAGAAACACGGTTAATTCTCGTGAAATGTCTCGCTACTATAGGTGCTGTTTCTAATAGCGATCATCAATTACTTGTTTCTGGTAAAGCCGGTAGAAGTAGATGGTTGGGTAGACGACCACGTACAAGACCAGTCGTGATGAACCCTGTAGATCACCCAATGGGTGGTGGTGAAGGTCGAGCATCTGGTGGTCATCCCCGTTCTAGAAAAGGTATTCCAGCAAAAGGTTATAGAACCAGGAGCAGGACTAAGGCAAGTAATAAATATATTGTAGAACGTAGAAAGACTAGAAAGAAATAAGATATGGCACGTTCATTAAAAAAAGGACCTTTCGTTCATTATAAATTGGAGCAAAAAGTAGCTTCAAATGTTGAAGCTAACAAAAAGACGGTAATCAAGACCTGGTCAAGGGCTTCAATGATTACACCAGATTTTGTTGGTCAGACAATAGCTGTTCACAATGGCAGGCAGTTTGTTCCTGTATATGTTACAGAAAATATGGTAGGTCATAAATTAGGAGAATTTTCACCCACACGTTCCTTCCGGGGTCACATGGGTGCAAAGAATAAAGGTAAAAAATAACTGAAGTTATGGGAGTTCGTAAAAGAGAAAGGGCAGAACAGCTCAAAGAGGCCAAAAAAAATGTGGCTTTCGCTAAACTGAACAACTGCCCCACTTCGCCTAGAAAAATGCGCCTTATGGCAGATTTGATAAGGGGACAAAAAGTGGAAAAGGCGCTTCAGGTATGCAAATTCAGTAGTAAGGAATCTTCGCGTAAATTGGAGAAACTATTGCTCTCTGCGATTGCAAATTGGCAAGATAAGAATGAAGATGCAAGTATAGAAGATGCAGATTTGTTCGTTCAAGAGATTAGAGTGGATGGTGGGAGCATGCTCAAGAGACTGCGTCCAGCCCCACAGGGTCGAGCACATAGAATTAGAAAACGCAGTAACCACGTCACAGTGGTGCTTGCGGCAAAAGATAACACACAAAGCACTTAGTAAATGGGACAAAAAACAAATCCAATCGGGAATCGCTTAGGAATCATCAGAGGTTGGGAATCTAACTGGTATGGTGGTAATGATTACGGAGATAAGCTTGCCGAAGATGATAAGATAAGGAAGTACATTCATGCTCGTTTGTTTAAAGCAAGTGTATCTAGAATTATTATTGAACGTACACTCAAGTTAGTTACTGTTACAATTACAACTGCTCGTCCTGGAATCATAATCGGTAAGGGAGGTCAAGAGGTAGATAAGCTTAAAGAAGAGCTTAAGCAAATTACAGATAAAGAAGTTCAGATCAATATTTTTGAGATCAAAAGGCCAGAACTGGATGCATTTCTTGTTGGTACCTCCGTCGCACGTCAAGTAGAAAATCGTATTTCGTACCGACGCGCAATCAAGATGGCCATTCAAGCCGCTATACGGATGAACGCTGAAGGTATCAAAATTCAGATATCAGGGCGATTGAACGGAGCTGAGATGGCTCGTAATGAAACGTATAAAGAAGGTCGAATCCCTTTGTCCACTTTTAGGGCAGACATAGATTATGCTTTGGTAGAAGCCCATACTACTTATGGTAGGCTTGGTATTAAAGTGTGGATCATGAAAGGAGAGGTTTACGGTAAAAGAGAGCTATCACCTTTAGTTGGAATGGCTAAAAACCAAGGTGGAAAAGGCAACAGCAGAGGTGGTGGTGGTGGAAAACAACGCCGTAGAAAGTAATTTTTAAAGTAAAGAAAAATGTTACAGCCTAAAAAAACAAAATTTCGTAAGCAGCAAAAGGGGCGTATGAAAGGAAACGCCGGAAGAGGGCACAAGCTCGCGAATGGCGCCTTTGGTATAAAGTCTTTGGATTCATCCTTTGTGACTGCCAGACAGATAGAAGCAGCCCGTATTGCGGCAACCAGATATATGAAAAGGGAAGGATCTCTTTGGATTCGTATTTTTCCAGACAAGCCGATAACCAAAAAACCTCTTGAGGTGCGGATGGGTAAGGGTAAGGGTGCCGTGGAATATTGGGCAGCTATCGTAAAACCAGGAAGAATGCTTTTTGAAGTAGGAGGTGTTTCTGAACCACTGGCTAAAGAGGCTCTTAGATTAGCCGCTCAAAAGCTTCCCGTAAAGACAAAATATGTCGTCGCTAGAGATTATCAAGCAGACTAAATTCTAAAGAAAATGAAACAATCTGAAGTAAAAGAAAAATCTGTAGCAGAATTGCAGGAAGAACTGATAAAGGCGAAGAAAGCTTATACAGATCTTAAAATGGCACATGCAATTTCCCCACTGGAAAATCCTATTCAATTAAGAGGTCATAGAAGAACTGTGGCGCGAATCGCTGCAGAACTCACAAAACGACAATTACAATAATGCTGCTTAAGATGGAAAAAAGAAATTTAAGAAAAGAACGTGTAGGTGTGGTAACCAGTAACAAGATGCAAAAATCAATTGTTGTTGCCGAGGTTAAGAAAGTAAAACACCCCATGTATGGTAAGTTCGTTCTTAAAACGAAGAAATATGTGGCTCACGATGAGCAAAATGACTGCAACGAAGGAGATACTGTTAGGATTATGGAGACAAGACCTTTGAGTAAATCAAAATGTTGGAGGCTTGTAGAAATTATTGAAAGAGCTAAGTAAAAATGGTACAACAAGAATCAAGGTTAAAAGTAGCGGACAATACCGGGGCAAAAGAAGTTTTGACCATTCGCGTATTGGGTGGAACGAAACGCAGATACGCTTCCGTAGGTGATAAGATTGTCGTTTCTATAAAAGATGCGGCACCCAACAGTCAAGTAAAGAAGGGATCTGTTTCTACTGCAGTAGTAGTGCGTACTAAAAAAGAGGTGCGCCGTCCAGATGGATCATATATCCGTTTTGATGATAACGCTTGTGTGCTTCTAGGCCCTCAGGGTGAAATGAGAGGTACACGTGTATTTGGCCCAGTCGCCAGAGAACTTCGTGATAAGCAGTTCATGAAGATTGTATCACTAGCGCCAGAGGTGCTTTAATATATATAATAAAATGACTAAGCTTAAGATAAGAGTAGGAGATAGCGTTCGTGTTATCGCTGGTGATCACAAAGGTCAAGAAGGTGAAATACAGAGCGTATTCAGAGAAAAAAATAAGGCCATTGTAAAGGGGGTAAACATGATTTCGAAACATGAGAAGCCCAGTGCTTCCAACCCTCAAGGTGGAATCGTAGAAAAAGAAGCGGCTGTTCACGTGTCCAATTTATCGCTTATTGATAAAAAGGGTGATACCACGAGAGTGGGTTATCGAATGGAAGACGGGAAAAAAGTGCGTTTTGGTAAAAAAAACAATGAAGTTCTATAGTTATGGAATACACTTCAAGATTAAAGAAGGAATATAAGGAACGCGTTCTCGATGCTCTAATGGAAGAGTTCGGGTATGAGAACAAGATGCAAGTTCCTAAATTGCGTAAGATCATCATTTCTAGAGGAGTTGGTGCAGCAGTAGCAGATAAGAAATTAATTGATTATTCTGTGGAAGAACTTACAACTATTGCAGGTCAACGTGCTGTGGCTACAATTTCTAAAAAAGACGTTGCTGCGTTTAAGCTTAGGAAAGGTATGCCAATTGGTGCGATGGTCACTTTGCGTGGAGAACGAATGTATGAGTTTTTAGATAGGCTTATTACTTCAGCACTTCCCAGGGTACGTGATTTTAATGGAATCAAAGCAACCGGTTTTGATGGCCGTGGAAATTATAGTCTTGGTATAATTGAGCAAATAATATTTCCGGAGATCAATATTGATAAGGTGCGTAAGATAGAAGGCATGAATATAACCTTTGAAACATCGGCAGCGACAGATAAGGAAGCAAAATCATTGCTTACTCAACTTGGTATGCCCTTTAAAAAGAATTAATTATGGCAAAAGAATCAATGAAGGCCCGTGAGCGCAAGCGAGAAAGAATGGTGGCCAAATATGCAGAAAAACGTAAAGCTTTAAAGGAGGCTGGGGATTTTGAGGGTTTACAAAAACTTCCTAAAAACTCATCTCCTGTTCGTTTACATAATCGTTGTAAAATTACTGGACGTCCTCGTGGATACATGAGAACCTTTGGATTATCACGCGTTATGTTCAGGGAAATGGCCAATCAAGGTCTGATCCCAGGCGTAAAAAAGACCAGTTGGTAAAAAAAGTTAACTGATTTTAGGTTTGGTAGTCAACCTTGGCTACTGAAAACCAAGATCAAAATTCAATATATATGTATACAGATACTATAGCAGACTTTCTAACAAGGATTAGGAATGCGTCTGCAGCACACCACAGAGTGGTTGAAATTCCTGCTTCAAATCTGAAGAAGGAAATTACAAAAATTTTGTTTGATCAAGGATATATCCTTAGTTACAAATTCGAGGATAAAACTGCCCAAGGCAGTATCAAAATTGCCTTGAAATATGACAAAGAAACTAAAGGTCCCGTTATTAAAAAGATACAGCGTATAAGTACGCCGGGTCTTAGAAAATACGTAGGATCAACAGAGGTCCCCAGAATTCTAAATGGATTGGGTATTTCCATAATCTCTACCTCGAAAGGGGTTATGACTGGAAGACAGGCGCAAAATGATAATGTAGGTGGTGAAGTACTTTGCTACGTTTACTAAGAATAGTTAAAAAGCAAAACCATGTCAAGAATAGGTAGAAATCCCATTACAGTACCAGAAGGCGTCACCGTAGAAGTGAGCAACAATGTTGTTACTGTTAAAGGAAAACTGGGTGAACTTAAGCAAGAATATTCAACGATTACAATAAAAGTTGATGAAGGTAAGATTAAGTTAGAACGGCCCACAGATAAAAAAGAGGATAGAGCTAAGCACGGATTGTACCGCGCATTGATCGCTAATATGATTGAAGGTGTATCCGGAGGTTATACGAAGAAGCTAGAATTTGTAGGTGTGGGTTATCGTGCCAGCGCCCAAGGACAAAAATTAGAGCTTGCTTTAGGTTTTTCACATAACATTGTTATTGAAATAGCACCTGAAGTTAAAGTGGAGACTATATCGGAGAAAGGAAAAAACCCACTAGTGGTGCTTACTTCTCATGATAAACAGCTTGTGGGCCAAGTGGCTGCAAAGATAAGAGCTTTCCGTAAACCAGAACCTTACAAAGGAAAAGGTATACGTTTTCAAGGTGAAGAAATTAGAAGAAAAGCAGGTAAATCCGCATAATTATATAACAGTATGGCATTTTCAAAAGAAGCGCGTAGAAGAAAGATCCGTGGTAGGATACGCAAGTCACTAACTGGTACTGCAGAACGTCCTAGACTATCTGTTTATCGAAGCAATAAGGAAATCTATGCTCAACTTATAGATGACGTTTCAGGAAAAACCCTTAGTGCTGCATCCTCAAGGGATGAGGCTATGGTTTCCGCTAAAGCAGAAAATAAAGAGGCAATAGCAAAACTAGTAGGTAAAGCTGTAGCAGAAATGGCGGTTAAAGCCGGTGTGGAAAGGGTTTCCTTCGATAGAGGCGGATATCTGTACCATGGAAGAGTAAAACAATTAGCAGAAGGAGCCCGAGAAGGCGGACTAAAATTCTAAAATATTATGTATCAAGATTATAAAAACGTAGAGCTAGTTAAGCCAAGTGGATTAGATCTTAAAGATCGTCTGGTAGGTGTGCAACGTGTAACTAAAGTTACTAAAGGTGGTAGAGCATTCGGTTTTTCTGCTATTGTTGTGGTAGGTGATGAACAGGGCGTGGTAGGCCAGGGACTTGGTAAATCTAAGGACGTAGCCAGTGCTATTGCTAAGGCAGTAGATGATGCTAAGAAAAACCTTGTTCGTATTCCATTGCAAAAAGGTAGTATTCCCCACGAACAGAAAGGTAAATATGGTGGAGCACGTGTTTTATTGCTTCCAGCAGCTCCTGGTACAGGTGTAATAGCTGGTGGTGCAATTCGCTCGGTACTTGAGGCAGTAGGTGTACACGATGTATTGTCAAAAAATCAGGGGTCATCCAATCCTCATAACGTTGTAAAGGCTACCTTTGACGCCCTCTTACAATTACGTAATGCAGAGACAATCGCTAAGCAACGCGGAATTTCCATTGATAAAGTGTTCAACGGATAATAATTATAGACCATGGCAAAAATAAAAGTAACAAAGGTTAAAAGTGCAATCAAGCGCTCCAAAAACCAGAAAAGAATCTTAGAGGCATTAGGTCTTAGAAAGATTGGCCAGGTAGTAGAGCATGAAAATGGTTCTAATATTATGGGCATGATCAGCAAAGTGAATCATTTAGTTTCGGTAGAAGAAGCTTAAAAAATATAGAAATGAACTTAAATACCTTAAAACCGGCAGCAGGCTCGGTAAAAAAGAACGATAGCAGGCGAGGCCGCGGTGAGGCTACTGGAAATGGTGGTACCGCAGGTCGAGGTCACAATGGCGCCAAGTCACGCTCTGGTTATTCTAAGAAAGCAGGTTTTGAGGGTGGGCAGATGCCACTTCAACGCCGCGTTCCAAAATTTGGTTTCAGTAACCGAAATAGGAAAGAATATACCGGTGTAAATATCGATACTTTACAAGCTTATGTTGATGCTGGTCGTATTAATGACGAGGTGACTATAGATACACTTGTGGAAAATAGATTAGCTGGTAAGAAAGACCTTATTAAAATAATGGGTCGTGGTGAACTTAAAGCTAAACTTAAAATCACTGTGCACAAATTTACAGGTTCAGCTAAGGAAGCTATTGAAGCCGCCGGTGGTGAAGCCGTAACTCTATAAAATATACGTGAGCATGGGTGCTATAGACACAATTAAGAATATTTGGAAGATAGAAGAGTTAAAGAACAGAATCTTAATAACACTAGGGTTGCTGCTCGTTTACCGTTTTGGGGCTCAGATTGTTCTTCCCGGTATAGATGCATCGCAGTTAGGTAGTCTTTCAGAGAAAATGGATGGTGGTTTGCTGGGACTTTTAAATGCATTTACCGGTGGTGCATTGTCCAATGCTTCTGTTTTTGCACTTGGTATTATGCCCTATATTTCTGCCTCCATCGTTGTACAACTTATGGGTATTGCGGTGCCTTATCTACAAAAACTGCAAAAGGAAGGCGAAAGCGGTAGACGTAAGATCAATCAAATCACTAGATGGCTTACCATTGGTATTACCCTGGTTCAAGGTCCCGGTTATATCACAAGCTTATATAGCATACTTCCCGCGGAAGCTTTTGTAATGGAAAGTCATGTAACTTTCATTATATCATCTGTTATCATTTTAACTACTGGATGTATTTTCGCGATGTGGCTGGGTGAAA
This sequence comes from Leeuwenhoekiella sp., assembly GCA_041689735.1. Taxonomy (GTDB): domain Bacteria; phylum Bacteroidota; class Bacteroidia; order Flavobacteriales; family Flavobacteriaceae; genus Leeuwenhoekiella. The sequence continues at coordinate 19,258 of JBDNGW010000385.1, forward strand.
AAATTACTGATAAAGGTATCGGTAACGGTATTTCCCTTCTTATTATGGTTGGTATAATTGCACGGTTGCCAATTTCATTTATTCAAGAATGGGTTTCACGTGTTAGTGAGTCCAATGGGGGTCTAATTATGATTTTGATCGAGTTGGTTATTTGGTTCGTAATTATTTTGCTCTGTGTAATGTTAGTAATGGCGGTACGACAGATACCGGTACAGTATGCAAGAAGAACTGCGAGTGGTAGTTATGAACGTAATGTTTTTGGCAATCGCCAATATATTCCGCTGAAATTAAATGCCTCTGGGGTAATGCCCATTATTTTTGCTCAAGCAATTATGTTTATCCCGGCAGCGGTCATCGGACTTTCAGAATCTACCACAGCTAAAAGTGTGGCCGGAGAGTTCAATAATATTTTTGGCTTCTGGTATAACTTGGTTTTTGCTCTCTTGATAATTGTCTTCACCTATTTCTATACTGCAATTACAGTTCCTACAAATAAAATGGCTGATGATTTAAAACGGAGCGGTGGTTTTATAGCGGGTATTCGACCCGGTACAGAAACTGGTGAATATTTAGATCGTATCATGTCACAGATTACCCTGCCAGGCTCCATATTTTTAGCCCTTATTGCTATTTTTCCAGCTGTTGCCGTAAGTGTTTTAGGCATGCAACAGGGTTGGGCCTTGTTTTATGGTGGTACATCACTCCTTATTCTAGTTGGTGTTGCCATAGATACCATGCAGCAAGTGAACTCCTATTTATTAAATAGGCATTATGACGGATTAATGAAAACAGGTAAAAATAGAAAAGCAGTAGCATAATGGCAAAACAGCAAGCAATAGGGCAGGATGGATCTATTATAGAAGCATTATCAAATGCCATGTTTCGGGTAGAACTGGAAAATGGTCATATCGTGACAGCGCATATTTCAGGCAAGATGCGCATGCATTATATAAAATTACTACCTGGAGATAAAGTGAAACTGGAAATGAGCCCTTATGATTTAACGAAGGCTCGAATAACCTACAGATATTAATAGAAAGAGATGAAAGTAAAAGCATCAGTAAAGAAAAGGAGTGCAGACTGCAAAATCGTTAGGCGAAAAGGCAGGTTGTATGTGATTAACAAAAAGAACCCTAAGTTCAAACAAAGACAAGGTTAAACTATGGCTAGAATCGCAGGGATAGATATCCCAAAACAAAAAAGAGGTGTAATCGCATTGACCTATATCTTCGGAATAGGAAAAAGCAGGGCACAGAAAATTTTAGCTCAGGCAGAAGTGAGCGAGGACATTAAAGTTTCTGAATGGGATGATGATCAAATAGGTCGCATTCGAGAAGCCGTAGGGTCTTATAAAATTGAAGGAGAGTTGAGAAGTGAAGTGTCTACAAATATAAAGCGCTTGATGGATATAGGCTGTTATAGAGGTATTCGCCATAGATCTGGCCTGCCCTTACGGGGCCAGCGCACCAAGAACAACTCAAGAACCAGAAAAGGTAAGCGTAAAACGGTTGCTAACAAGAAGAAAGTAACCAAATAATAAGTAACCAATGGCAAAGCAAAGTACAAAGGGTGCTGCTAAAGGGGCTAAAAGCTCTAAAGGTAAAGGTACCAAGAAACGTAAAGTAGTTGTAGAATCAGTTGGAGAGGCGCATATATCTGCTTCTTTCAACAACATTTTAATTTCTTTGACCAATAAGAAAGGGGATGTTATCTCTTGGTCTTCAGCTGGAAAAATGGGCTTTAGAGGATCTAAGAAAAACACGCCTTATGCTGCTCAATTAGCTTCTGAAGATGCTAGTAAAGTGGCGCATGATGCTGGTTTACGTAAAGTAAAGGTATATGTGAAAGGACCTGGTAATGGTCGTGAGTCTGCTATACGCTCTATTCATAACAGTGGAATTGAGGTATCTGAGATTGTGGATGTAACCCCGTTACCACATAATGGATGTCGTCCTCCTAAAAGACGTCGTGTTTAAATAGAAGTATGCCATTGGTATACACTATTTACGATTTGTTTTAGAGGAATATACTTAACAATAACACCCGATCTCAAAAAAGGTCGGGTTATTACAATAAATTTTAATACTTATATCAATCGGGGGAACAATCGGTTTTGCGAAGGACTAGACCTTAATTCCTAAATCCGCCCCACAAACAACAATTAAGAATGGCAAGATATACCGGTCCCAAGACAAAGATCGCCCGAAAATTCGGTGAATCGATCTTTGGAGATGATAAATCTTTTGAAAAAAGAAACTATCCTCCAGGACAACATGGAAATACTAGACGTCGTGGCAAGAAGTCAGAATACGCGATCCAGTTGCAAGAAAAGCAAAAAGCTAAATACACTTATGGTGTTTTAGAGCGTCAGTTCCGTAATATGTTTGAAAAGGCAACCAGATCTACTGGTATTACCGGCGAGGTGCTTCTACAACTTTGTGAAGCACGTTTGGACAACGTAGTTTTTAGAATGGGTATCGCCCCTTCCAGACGAGCTGCACGTCAACTTGTAGGCCACAGGCACATAACCGTTAATGGAGAGCTTGTTAATATTCCTTCCTATAGCGTACAACCCGGTGATAAAATCGCTGTGCGCGAAAAGTCAAAATCCTTAGAAGCAATTCAAAATGCTTTAGGAAATGCAAATCACGTTTATGAGTGGATTACCTGGAATAATGACAGTCGTGAGGGCACTTTTGTAGCCATTCCTACAAGAATTCAGATTCCAGAGAACATCAATGAACAGTTCATCGTTGAATTGTACTCTAAATAATAATAACAACTCTTAGAAAACTAAATATGGCATTACTTAATTTCCAGAAGCCCGATAAGGTCATAATGATCGATTCTACTGACGTTGAAGGTAAGTTCGAATTCAGACCTTTGGAACCTGGCTACGGTTTGACCGTGGGTAACGCGCTTCGTAGGGTGCTTCTTTCTTCCCTAGAAGGTTTTGCTATCACCTCTATTCGTGTTGAGGGGGTAGATCACGAGTTTTCAACCATTGCAGGAGTTGTTGAAGATGTTACCGAAATCATTCTTAACCTTAAACAAGTACGTTTTAAAAGGCAGATTGATGAAATAGATAATGAGACCGTTACTATTTCACTTACAGATAAAGATCAGTTTGTAGCTGGTGATTTTCAGAAATTCATCTCCGGGTTTCAGGTATTGAACCCTGATCTCGTTCTTGCGAATATGGAGAAGAATGTGAAGCTGAATATGGAGATCACAATTGAAAAAGGCCGTGGTTATGTTCCTGCCGAAGATAATAAAAAGCAGAACGCACCCATAGGCACCATTTTCACAGATTCTATCTATACGCCCATTAAAAATGTGAAATACAGTATAGAAAATTACCGTGTTGAACAAAAAACCGATTACGAGAAACTCGTTTTTGAAATAATCACAGATGGTTCCATTCATCCCAAAGATGCTTTAACAGAAGCTGCCAAAACTTTGATTCATCATTTTATGTTATTCTCGGATGAGCGCATCACGCTAGAAGCTGACGAGATAGCCCAGACCGAAACATATGATGAAGAATCATTGCATATGCGCCAATTGTTAAAAACAAAACTGGTAGATATGAATCTTTCCGTTCGTGCACTTAACTGTCTTAAAGCAGCCGAAGTAGAAACCTTGGGAGACCTTGTTTCTTATAATAAAAATGACTTGATGAAGTTTAGGAACTTCGGGAGAAAGTCATTGACTGAACTTGAAGAACTCGTAAATGTGAAAGGTTTGAACTTCGGAATGGACCTTACCAAATATAAATTAGATAAAGACTAGTAATGCACCCATATTTTGCTCCTCAAAATGAGTTGAGCAAGATGGAGGCGAAAATAAAATTTCATGAGACACCGTAAGAAATTTAATCATTTAGGAAGGAAGACCGGCCATAGAAAATCCATGCTTGCAAACATGGCCTGCTCCCTGATAGAACATAAGCGTATCAACACGACGGTTGCAAAGGCCAAAGCCTTGCGTATATTTGTTGAACCGATCGTGACAAAGTCCAAAAAAGATACTACTCATAACCGCCGTTTGGTAATGAGTAAACTGCGCCAAAAAGAGGCGGTAACAGAGCTTTTTAGGGAAGTAGCCGTAAAAGTGGGCGACCGTCCAGGTGGGTATACCCGTATCATAAAACTGGGAAATCGTCTAGGTGATAATGCTGATATGGCAATGATAGAGTTGGTAGACTACAACGAAGTTTACAATACAGCTAAGAGTGCTAAGAAAAAATCTACACGTAGAGCCGGTAAGAAACCTGCTAGTACTGACGAACCTGAAGCGGTTGAGCCTACCATAAAAGCTGATGAAGATTCTGCAGCAGAAGAGGTAACAAATACTTCCGCAGAGAATAAGGATAGCACGGAGAAAAAGCAGAACATTACCAAAGAAGAGAAAGATATTAAAGACGATGAAAGTAGCTCATAGTTTTAGATGTTTTATAAAGTGCAAAAGGGTATATCTTTCAAGATTATCCCTTTTTTTATGATTATTTTTGCCAGGAGTACTCCGCAGATGTTTCAATATAAATGTAAGCAGACTTGTTGAATTCCAAAAGAAAAGAGAAATTATGAAATACCAAACAAAACGAAAAGCGCTTATACTTCTCGCTGATGGCACCATTTTTTTTGGCAAAGCGGTAGGTGATCAAGAAGGTACAGCCTCTGGTGAAGTCTGTTTTAATACCGGTATGACCGGTTATCAAGAGATATTTACAGATCCATCCTATTTTGGACAGTTGATGGTTACCACAAACGCGCATATTGGAAATTACGGATGCAATCATGGCGAAACCGAATCCGACACTGTAAAAATAGCTGGGCTGATCTGTAAAAATTTCAGTTATACCTATTCAAGGACTCGCGTAGACGAGTCGCTGCAATCTTTTTTAAAGAACAATAATCTGTTTGCTATCTCAGACGTTGATACTCGGGCGTTGGTTGCTTACATTCGTGACAATGGTGCGATGAACGCGGTTATTTCTACTGAAGTGGATGATTTGCCAAGCCTTCGGAAGCGCTTAGAGGAAATCCCTAATATGGACGGTCTTGAACTGGTAAGCAAAGTGTCTACAAATGAGCCATACACGTTTGGGAATGAAAATGCGACATATAGGGTTGCTGCTTTAGATCTTGGGATTAAGAGAAATATTTTGCGGAATATGGCCAATCGAGATATGTACATTAAGGTTTTTCCCTACGATACCCCGCTGGAAAAGATGAAAGCGTTCAATCCTGATGGTTATTTTCTTTCTAATGGTCCTGGTGATCCCGAACCGCTGAGCGGTGTAATTGATTTGACTAAACAAATTATAGAAGAAAACCTTCCGCTTTTTGGAATCTGTCTTGGCCATCAGATCATTGCCCTGGGCAATGATATTGGAACTTTTAAAATGCACCACGGTCACCGCGGAATCAATCACCCCGTAATTAATATAAATACTGGAAAGGGTGAAATAACGTCTCAAAACCATGGTTTTTCAGTGGATTATAATCAAGCGACTACAAATGCTGCGGTTGCTGTGACTCATTTTCACCTTAATGATAAAACGGTTATGGGGCTGGAGATGAAGGATAAAAACTGTTTTTCAGTTCAATATCATCCAGAAGCAGGACCGGGACCCCATGATGCCACCTATCTTTTCGACGAATTTATTAAACGTATGAAACCAGCTCAAAAGATAGGAGCGTAACGCGTAGTCCATTTGTTCCGCAGAAACAGAAACAGAAACAGAAACAGAAACATTACTTTCCAACCGATTAAGATTGAGGTAGGTTTAAGATTCTAACTGGTATATAGCACTCTTAAAAATTGTTTAAACCAAGGACTGGATAGCTCAATTTGTTGCACATTCCTTATATTGTTAACATATATAATTAACTTAAAAAAAAGAATAAAATGAGTATTATAATCAATATCCACGCCCGTCAAATTTTCGATTCCAGAGGTAATCCTACCGTAGAAGTAGATGTAATTACCGAGTTTGGGGCAATGGGTCGCTCGGCAGTTCCTTCTGGTGCCTCCACAGGCGAACACGAAGCCGTTGAACTGCGTGATGGCGGTAAAGAATATATGGGCAAAGGCGTGCAAAAGGCAGTGGACAATGTAAATACAATCATTGCCCAAGAGCTTATCGGCACTTCCGTTTTTGAGCAGAATCAGATTGACCAAATGATGCTTGATCTCGACGGAACCAAAAATAAATCAAAGCTGGGTGCCAATGCCATTCTGGGTGTTTCCCTAGCCTGTGCAAAAGCAGCTGCAAACGAATTGAATATGCCGCTTTATCGTTACGTGGGCGGGGTAAGTGCAAACACATTGCCCGTACCCATGATGAATATTATAAACGGTGGCTCGCACAGTGACGCGCCTATCGCCTTTCAGGAGTTTATGATCATGCCGGTAAAGGCGGAGAGTTTTACGCACGCCATGCAAATGGGAACCGAAATTTTTCACAATCTTAAAAAGGTACTGCACGATCGCGGTCTTACAACTTCAGTAGGTGATGAAGGTGGATTTGCACCTACGCTTGAAGGTACCGAAGATGCACTTGAAAGTATAAAAACCGCGGTTGAAAAAGCAGGCTATACGTTGGGCGATGATGTAATGGTTGCTCTTGACTGTGCTGCGGCCGAGTTCTATGTGGATGGAAAATACGATTACACTAAATTTGAAGGTGATAAAGGAGTAGTGCGCTCTAGCGAAGAGCAGGCTGAATATCTAGCTGAACTTGCCAGCAAATATCCTATCATCTCTATTGAAGATGGCATGGATGAAAATGATTGGGAAGGCTGGAAGTCACTTACCGAAAAAATAGGGCATAAGGTTCAGTTAGTCGGTGATGATCTTTTTGTGACCAATGTAGAACGTTTGGGCCGTGGTATTGAAGAAGGCATTGCAAATTCCATATTGATTAAAGTAAACCAAATAGGGACTTTAACTGAAACAATTGCTGCCGTAAACATGGCGCATAACGCAGGGTACACCTGTGTAATGTCTCATCGTTCCGGTGAAACTGAAGATACTACGATTGCAGATCTTTCCGTAGCGCTGAATACTGGGCAGATCAAGACAGGTTCTGCATCACGTAGTGACCGGATGGCCAAATACAATCAGTTGCTTCGTATAGAAGAAGAACTTGGTGACGTGGCCTACTTCCCTAAAATGAAAGCTTTTAAATTCAAATAAACTGTACTTTAACGTTTAAAAACACTCTTTTAGGGTGTTTTTTTATGTTTATTCCATTCCATTCGATGTCTTTCATAGCTTAATACAACACTATTGCGGCTATAACTTTATAAACTGAGCCTTTTTCTACGGGAAATACTAGCTTTTAACGGACTATTATAAAATTATATATTATTTATTACTATTTAAAACATTGATTATCAATTTTTTAAACTAATTGAAGTATTAATCCTACAAATATATTCATAAAATTAAATTTTTGTTAGAACAATTTTTCATAGTTTAGCACTTGTAATCTAGTCAAGGATATTAAAGCACCCGCTTCCTATACTACCATAAATTAAGTTGGGTGAAAGAACGGATTTGAAATTGTATAAAAGTAGTGTCCGTACTATTTAAAATCCCCAAAATATCTAAGACT
>JBDNGW010000386.1:0-5759 GCA_041689735.1 Leeuwenhoekiella sp.
CATCGGTTTCCAAATCCGCTTTCAAGTTTGCCTCTGTCCAATTTGCCACTTCCTTATATTTTTTGAATAGTTTACGGGTAGTGGCTATGGGTTGTCCTTTAAAATCGTATTCGGGAGTATCGATCAATCCACCTGTATCGTGGATTTTAATGGGTTTGCCCAGTATGTTTTTTGTCTGCAATTCAGCCTCGTTGGTTCTATTTAATAAAAGCAGACTTTCCCCATAAATGATTTTGCTGAAAATATGATCTAAGGGTTTGTCCCCATCCCTTAAAACTTTATCGTATGTGGGCCGGTGCAAAACATCATAGAAATATTGAAACTCGTGATCGCGTTCATCCCAAGTGCGCAAGGGGTTTCCCAAACTATTGGTGAGCATCCACCGTTGTCCGGCATCCATGCTGTTTTGATAAACACGATGGCCCAACATATCGTAACTGTACTTCATAACCGTATTGCCACGAGCATCAATTACCTTCTGGGCATTGCCTTCGATATCCAAGTGGATTAATGTACTGTAGAACTCATCTTTGGTATTGACCACATTGCCATTCGCATCTTTTTCATCAATCCGGTTATGAGCGATACTCAACACGGAGCGGCCGAGGCTGTCCAAATGAACAATAGAAGGCGTGTTATAATGTTTGGCCGCTTTTTTGGCAGCTGCTTTTTCTTTGGCCGGAGCCTTCCCAGCGGCGATGAGTGCGGCATCAATCCGGTTATTGATTCGATCGTTATACCATTGGCTATCCATAACCGTATCATTTTGGTCAAAACTCATCTGTCGCCAACTGTCAAATTCAACTTTGGTAAAGGTGCCGTCCGGTAGCTCTGTACTGATATTTCGACCCACGGCATCATAATATATAATGGGGGTGACACCGCGTTCTATCAGTTCTTTATGATCTTCATAAAAAGGGTTGATAGAGAAGTAAGGTTCATATTGTTTTACCGGCTTGCCTTTGTTGTTTAAAACCGTTCTGCCGTTGCCCAACCATCTCAACTCGTCTCTGGTTTCGACGGTTTCCAATGTATAATCGCAATTGGGTTGGATGATCAGGTTTAAGGCCTTACCCGGTTCTGCCTGTGTTTTTGTCATTGCCACGTTGCCCATTCCATCTGAATATTCAAAGCTCAATTGTAATGGACTATCGCGGTTTACTTGATAATGTTGTTCCCGTAGAATGCTTCCGGTTACTGTAGGGTGTAATTCTGGTCTTGTGCAAAGTTCATTTCCAAAATTTTCTTCCAATTCTCCTTTCGATCTTAAAAAACAGTCGAAGTCATAGATAAAGCGCGTAGTAGCCCCTTGTAATAAAATTTGCGCAGTGCTACGTAAAGATGCTGTATCGGATAAGGTAAAGTAGTTCTGTATAGCGTTGGTTTCGATTTCAGAAGTAAATTCAGTTAAACCAGTAAGGTTATCAGCTTCTTCACCTTTTCCCAGAACAGCAATGGCTTTTGGCAATCCCAATTCGTCCAGTAGCACTTCGGAAATATTGTTGTTGATATCCCGCATTCTAATGGGTGAGAGCATACGGAAATTATAGTGATCAATCGCTGTCCGGTTTCCCAGAGCGTCTTCTGTGGCTTGTAAAAACAAGAAGTAATCCTTGTAGTAGGTAATTTTCGTTCTGGTATCAAATGGCGATAAATATCCAATGGGAGAATAAAAGCGATTCCGTGCCGATGTAATATCTTCTCCTTCATCCGTATTAATAAACAAGGGTTTTCCAGAACGTATCCACCAGTTATCGTCACTTTCGCCATGAACGAATTTTCCTTCCTTGCTTAGAAGTGCATTTGGATCGGTTATTTTGTTTCCGAACAATGCCGATAATAACTCTGGCGTGTAGGCAAGTTGATAGCTTTCATAAGGAATTCCGTGTGAAGCCAGTTTACCGGCAGGCGAGGCAGCGGTAAGTTCTTCGTTATAATAAAGGGAGCGAATGTGTTCAATAACACGACGTTGCGTTGTTCCGGCAGAAGGCGTTTCGTGATAGGCCATTGCCTCACTATTGATCGTTAATATGCTTTTGAAATCAGCAATTTGATATAGGTTACTAGTTTTAGTAAGCCCGGTGATTTCAAAGGTTTTAATTTCTGAAGGTTGTCGCAAGCGATATAGTGAATCTTCAATATTATCATCTGTAAAATTACTGAGGGTGTAGATAATATGTGTAGTTCCTTGTTTCTCTCTAACTTCCGCAGGTAAATCCATATTTGGCTTAACACGGGGATAGACCACCGAAGCTGCTTTCAGAACGTTGCCTAGTTCATCCAATTTCGTATTAAGGGTATGAGCAATCCGGGGATCGGTTTCATCTCGCTCATAATTGATAGTGATAGCTTCACTTTCGGTTACAATAAAAGAGGCGTGCCTATTCATGTCCTTTGGCTGGAGCAACTGAATATGACAATTGTGAGTAGCTACGGAATAAGGCTTTAATTGTTTTTGTCGTTCTTTGATATCTGGATCGTCTAAAGGAGCATCCAATGAAAAGACTTCCTGCCGAAGCATCATGCCCTTGCAGGCACGTAGTGCTTCGCGATATTCAATTGCATTAAGATCTTTAATATTAATAAACCTTCAAGCGTGGCATTTACAACGATAGGAGCATCCTGTAATTCTGGTTCCGTTATGGCAATTGGTGCCTCCGAAAATGCTTTATTATATTCTTTAAACCAATACTCGTCTTTAAACTGGGTTAAAATCCGTTCCCGATCTAGAAAGGCGCCAGTATGAAACCAGGTCTTAGTCAAAGTAGGCGCCTGATATAAGGTTTCCGATTTTTCCAATTGGTTACCAGCATTGTTGGCACTCCAATTTTCGTATACTTCAGTATCTCTTTGCTCCACCATTCCAAATCCACGAAATTCCCGTTCAGGATGGTCATAATAACCATGATGGTAAGCATATTCCGCTGTAAACCGAACATCGGTAATCTTATCTTCGATAATTGATTTTGAAATTACCTGAACCGGAAAGGGTAATTTTGTAATTCAGGGTTTGCCCTCCAACTTACCTTTTAAATAGAAATAGGTGGAACTTTTGTACTCCAAAGTGGTTTCCTTGCCTAAATTGTTGACATGTTTTTTTAGTACGTGGGGCTTTTTACTATCCATTAAATCTATATATCGCAGAGGTGCGTGACTTTCAGCAGGCAGGTCTGAAGACCATACAATACAGGAGGTACCCGTTCCCAATAAATCGACAACCGAAATTTGGGAATTGCTATCGACAGGAAAAAAGGGATCAATTTCATGTGCTTCACTCCATGCGTTTCCTGTAAGATTAATATAGGCTTTGAACTTGTTCCTTCCTAAATAGATAATATCCGATGCCCCTGTTCCACTGATGTCAGCAAGCTGTAAATATTTAGGATTAAACAGTTCGGGATAATCAAATTGCGGTGCATTCCCCATGTTGACTTTGGCACTGAATTCTCCATATCCCATATTTGCCCAATAACAAATTTCACCATTGCGGATGCGAACGATGTCTGTGAGGCCATCTCCACACATATCAGCTAAAAAGATAGTCTGCTGTTGGTCCGCAAACACAATGGCAGGACCTATTTCATCATCGTATGGTTTAAGGGTCGTTTTTGCCGCATCGTGTCCTTTTTTACCTTTAGAAGGATACCAGGAAAATACATTTTCCTCGGTCATGACTATATCTGGCTTACCGTCACCATTGAGGTCAAGTAGTCGTGTGTTAGGATCCTGCAGATTGATATTTGCGATGCTTTCAAAGGTTTGAAAAGAATCAAAATCATTTTTGGCCGTTAGTTCAAAATATCCCTGAACTCCCGTATTTACCACAATTTGTTTGTGTCCATCGGAATCCAGATCCTGCAGGGACAATACCCCAGAAGATAAACCTGTGAATGATGGCTTGGGAACCATCTTTTTAGCTCTGGTAAACCGAACTTGTTTGTCTTCATCTACATCCCCTAAATTGGATTTGTAATACCAACCTTCACCCTGTTCGGTAAGAATTCCATTTATCCCTTCACCATAAAGATCTACCCATTGGTAATTATTGGTGAGGCCTACCGGACTATTTGAGATGTTTTCCCGATCTACCGTCTTTAGTTCAGTGTTCCAAGTTAATTGTTGATACTCAAATTCTAATGGTGGAAGACTCTTTTTGAAATAGCTATCGGTTTTTCTGATAAACCCATGTTGGCCTATAGATTTCAGATAACTAACTTCCGTTTGCCCAGAGTTGTTAATAGAGGAAGATTTATATTCCAGGCCAGGCTCAAAGATTTAACCAGATAATTCTCTCCAAAACTTTCTTGATCCGGTGTGCCAATAAACTGTTCTTCCTCCAGAAAATGATGAAACAACAAAATGTTATGGCATCTTCTATAGGTACGCACTTCAAAACCAGAGCGATAAGATGAGAAGGCATCAGGGCGGGATTTTCCATGCACGAACTTCATCGTAAGAAGGAGCTTCGTCGGTATCTGATAATCCATCGTGTTCCCCATAGTCCAGAACTACTTCGAAAAAATATTCTGAGGAATTTTCGGGTACGTTTGGCTTGAATGGATTGTTGGAATACCAAGGGTTTCGGTTTCCATACTTGGCCCGTTTTAAATAGCGGTTTGTAAACGCAGCGATTCCATTATGCCTGTTGCGTTCGTTTATGGTGTTGGCCACGTTCTCAAGGTCTTCCGCTTTATATTCGTATTGGATCCAATTGCCTTTATCGTCATGGCTAAAATCGGGCAGCCAGACAAAAACCTTACGAGAATCTTCGGGATCACAAATCCTGGAATCAGCGGAAAGCCCAAAAAATTGCACGGTGTTCTCTCGTGTGGTCACTTTCCAATAGGTTTGATTGTCAACTTTCCGCTTTATACGTTCAATTCTTGCAAAGCCTCCTTCCACCCTGGGGCGATATTGATGAATCAAGAACTCAGCATTATCAATGGATCTTGGTATCCAATTTCCGTTAGCGTTATCCAAAAGAGGCACTAAATCTTCGGCTCCCGAGAATTGGAAGGTATCTTCCTCCTTCCCTGATTTGTATTGAGGGATTCCCTTATCCGTTTTACGCTGTATCATGGGCATAGCTACATTCCATCCCAATCCGAATGGAGAATTGCCAGCTCCGGAATTATAGGACAAGGATAAATTGGGGGAAAAACCATTTCTTCCAGGAGAAACTGGTAATGGGATAGAAAAGGAAGCCGTACCGTTTGCGGCATTTACCTGAAATTTTTCATCGATGCCTTTTAACGCACCGCCCCCTTTTGGAAGTGAAATAGATGGGATTTCTATTGCATTTGACTTGGTTGCACGTTCTTGGGTTAACGAATCAACAGTAACACCACCCGATTGTTCGACACCCTTCTTAGGGTTTTTTGTTTCGTTTTCCATAGAAGTTTAATTTATATATGAGCTTATGATAATGGTTTCTTTGAATGGACGAAAGTTGAGTCCACTCCAAAAAGTGCTTACCGTCAAAAATTCTGACAAAACAGAAATTCGAGTAATTTTAAAAATTTGATAAACAATATTTTAAAAATGTCAAAAATGTCTGTTCTCGTAAAAACCTTAATAAATTGATTTTTTGGGGCAGACTAAAAGTTTGTATCTAGTTTCTAAATACCAACTTCTAATAGAAATATGGGGAGAAGTAAGAAGTTGAATAATAATAAAAAAGCTGAGTATCCTGACCGTTGAATTGTGATGTCAAAATAAAACTGACTCTTTGAAGTGGGGAAAAGAATCATCAAAATAGA
>JBDNGW010000387.1:0-15244 GCA_041689735.1 Leeuwenhoekiella sp.
CCAGCAACTGCGCCTGCCTTTGCCGGTAGGCAGGTTGAAAATACTCGCCATAGCTACGGCTATGTCTGCGTTTTTCGCCTTGTTGATGAACAAAATAACTGCCTATAATTCGGTCACTTTATTTCTGAACAGATCCTAAACTAAAAATTATAGTTCAGCAAAAATGTATAGAATCTTGGTTATTGGGTAATCGTAAAATCTTTAAGAATAATCCACATAACCAAAATTTAATTGATTCAATTCAGTTTTATAATGTATCTAAGAATGATCCGGAAAAAATGCCGAAGCCAGAACATTATGTCGGTAGCATTGCTAACTTTCACTTTGGTTATCTTAGAGATTTATTAAAAGAGCGAAATATTTCATATTCTAAAAAATTTCCGAGATGTTGTAGAAGATCATTATCTTAAAGAATTAATTTTAAGAAGTGAAGAAACTGAAGATTTATCAACTTTCAAAGACTTTATAGATTTCTGTAAAGAATTAAGAACTAAGATATAAAAGAACTATTTATAATATTAATCATAAGAATTTAGGAATTACTTTAATCCAAAATTTTCAGTAAATTTAATCATATTGATAATTGCATAGAAAATAATTTGAAAATAAGGTTTGACTCTATGGTTTACGGAGAACAAATTTTCTTTATTGGTCGCATTGAATACATTGTCAAAGCCTTCTTTTGAAAACCTAACGTCGTGCTAATAATACAAAAACCTGTGCATTGCACAGGTTTTTTATTCTATAAAATCGGTCAATCTAGCCTGAAACTGGCTTTAAATACAATAGATTCAGCAGTTTATTATTCTTGCTCAACAAAGAGGTTTTCAAGAATGGATTTCATTTCCATTTCATCTTGTGCGATAGATTTTACAGTTTTCCAGGTTTCATCGGAAATCAGTATTCTCAGATCCTGTTTTACCTGCGGGATTTTATCAAAGACCTTGAGCAGTTTTGCATCCCATTCTTTATGGTAGTTCTTGAGATCATCGGGATACACAATCTTACGTTCCGTGTTTTCGTCTATCCCACGAAATGGCTCTGTAATGTTGAGGTACCCATAATCGTCAGTCAATTGTTCGCCCGGTTGTATATCCCTAATTGCGATTTCAAAATCATAGGCAGTAGAGAGACAATTGGCATTAAAACTATGATTTACAAACCTACCGTTGTCCCAGCAAAGGACAAAGTTGCCGTGTTTATTGCGGTAACAGTAAATGTCTATTAAGTTTTTATAAAAAGGTGTCATCGCTTCAAACTGCTCTGGGGTAAATTCCTGATCAAGTTTATCAAGAGCCCAGGTTATTGTTCCCGCTGGAATAAATTGTGTAGCAATAACGCCAAAACCTACTTCGTCGCTTATATAACCAATTTGAGTATGTGGGTGAATCATAAGATATTTTTGAGGAAATAAATTAATTATCTATTTTTAATAACTATCAAATATATATATGATTAATTAAATATACGCGAGTTTTTTTAGCCCATATCGTTAATGTTTAGTCAAAATTTCAATTCTAAATTGAAGCTGTTATAAATCAAAAAGTGCCCGTTTAGAGCACTTTTTAGTCTAAAAAGATCATTTGTTAATATCACATTTTGTCAGCAAAAAACACCGCATTCATCATTAGTTTATTGGTGCCGTACCAGAATGCCCTAAAGTTGGTATTGTCAGTAAATAGTATCACTTGACCACGGCCCAGACCGTTCTGTACAAAAGGGCGTGAGTTTTTAAGCATCTCAAGGTTCGTGGCGCTGATATAACCTGCAGCGAGCGGTTCTGCACTGTATGTTATAGGGTTTTTAAAGCTGATGGAATCCTGCTCTATAAAAATCGTAGTATCCCTGAAAAGGTTGATCGTTTTGTGGTCATAGCCAAAATTAATAGGGTGAGAACGGTCTAAATTTGCTTTAAATATTGCACCACCTATGACCTGCGCACCATAAAAGTCATCTTTTTGCTGAAAACTGATATTTTTTACCGGATTTTCGGTCTCTTTCAAGGTAAAATCGAGAAGTTTATTACTTTTTAAATAACTGGCGCTGTTCTTAAAAGCGATGAGCGTACCGCCATGTTCTATCCAGGTTTTTAGTTTTGTAGTAGCATTTGCATCCAAGGCGCTCCCATAACTGCTGGGCAAAATAATGCACGTATATTTGCTCAGATCGTCACGGCCCATGTTGCGGGTATCCAGTTTGGTAATGCGCATGTCATAGCGCGTGTCAAAGAGGTGCCAAATTTCACCGGCATCATAGGGAGAAATCCCTTCTCCCACTACGAGACCAACTTTTACAGGTTCTATAGCTTCAAATAGGCGGCTGCCCAAGTCAATGCCTTGACTGGTAAGGCCAGAACCTACTCCAGTAATTCGTACCGCATTTTCTTGCGCAAGGCAGTTCATGAACTGCTGCATTTCCTGACCGTTTTTTTTCTGATTTTGAAGCGGCACGAAAATAGTTCCGTAATCATATTGTTTTCCGGTAAGGGTAAAGGGCTGCATCGCCACTTTTGCGCGCAGTTCGGCATTTAAAACGGTGTTCAGTACTTTTGGGGCATAGTAATCGGCCCAGTTGATGAGATAGCCATAACTGCCGTTTTCAACCGTGGGAACCGTTGGAAACTCCAGGCTATCGATTTTAGTTTTAGCAAGATTCGCATCGGCTTTATCCGTAAAATCAAGATTGAATGCCAGGGGAAAACTCCATGCGGAAATATCGTAAAATAGACTATCCGAAAAAGTGGTATCTTCTTGAAACATCGCCTGCAACAACCGGCTGAACTTTTGTTTTTTCGGCACAATATACGTGCTGCCTTTTTTAAAGTCGGTGTTGTTCTCTTTAAAATCGGAATCACTTCTGTAAAGCTCAATATGTTGTCTTTTTAAGATCTGTGCCAGGTGATAGGCGCGTGCGGGGTCGGTTGCACTTCCAAAGGCGTAGGCATCTTTGCCGGCTTCCTTTCGCGCGTTAGCGAAAAAATTACGTTGATAATCCAATAATTTTACCCGCATGTTTTGTGCTGCTTCAAGTGTTGAGAGAAACGCGGTAAACTGGTTGCGAATCGTAAAAGGAAAAGTGAGGATTCCATTTTCCGTTTCCTGCGCGTGTCCGCGGGAACTGGCCTGCTCAAAAAGAATACCGATAGAACCATTTACATCAGGGAATGTCGAGCCCTTGCCATAGTAAAAATCGTCATAATCCTCTTCTGTATAATAAAGGGAACCCAATTCATCAAAGGCGGCGGCGTGGTAATTGCCTATTTCTTTGGTAAGCTCCTGGTTAAGTGCCGGCGTAAGTGGATTAGTACGGCTCTGTATCCCCGGTTGAAAGAAAAAAGAGGAATTGCTGCCCATCTCGTGATGATCGGTAAGAATATTGGGATACCAATTGTGAAAAGTCTCGATACGCGCCTGTGATTCGGGCAACTGCACGGGCAACCAGTCACGGTTCATGTCAAACCAGTAATGGTTGGTTCGCCCGCCCGGCCATGTTTCATCATACTCCCGGTCTTGGGGGTCTGGATTGATATTCTGGCTTTTATTGGTATTTGCCCAGTGTGCAAAACGCTGTAAACCATCTGGATTAAAAGAAGGGTCAAATAGAATTACGGTATGTTTTAGAAGTTGCTCTATCGCTGGTCCTTCCGCGGCAGCGAGATAATAGGCAGCAAGCAAACCGGCATTTGCGCCGCTGGGTTCATTGCCGTGTATGCTCATGCCTTGATAGGTTACAATGGGCATGTTTTCAAGGTCTAGTTTAGCGGCACCGTTTTCGGTGAGGGCGACATGTTGTTGACGTATTTTTTCCAGATTTTGATGGTTTTCTGGCGAAGTGATCGTCAGCAGCAACAATGGGCGGCCCTCGTACGTCTGTCCGCGGTCTTCTATACTTATGCGGTCGGAACTTTCGGCCAGTGTGCGCATATAGTTAACTAACTTATCGTGGCTCACATGCCAAGTGCCGGGCACCCAACCTAAAATTTCCTGAGGCTCCGGAATGTCTGGGTTATACGTAATATCGCTGGGAAGGTAGTAATCTAGGGTAGGAGGTTCCATTTGCGCGAAGAGCGGACTCACAAATAGCAGGGCGAGTAGGGAGAGGGTAACGTATTGTTTCATAATTTTTACGGAATTGTGTTAAAAGAGAGTATTTATGTTTTACGTGGATTTCAGCACCAATTTAAGTGATTTTGAGGTGTTTTGATCTGTTTATTGACAAAAATTAATTCGTCCGGTTAAAGATTGTTTTGGTGAAAGATAGGAGATAAGAGAATAAAGAGCAGAGAAGAGAAGAGATAAAAGATGAGAGAGAAAAGATAGGAAAAAATTATGAATTATGAATTTTGAATTACGAATTAAAAATGAGACGTGGAAAGTGAAAAGTGAAAAAAGAGAAAAGAAATTATGAATTATAAATTATGAATGAAAAATGAAAAGAGAGAAAAACGAAAGATCGAAAAGGTAAAAGACCATAAATAAAGCAATGGCTATGGAAGAATTTCGAGTCCGTCAACACGCTCAAAATGCTTGAGGTTCAAAGTGGCCAGTGGGATGTTCAGATTTTGTGCGGTAGCGGCTATAAACAGGTCGGCGAGGTCTATCTGTTTGCTTTTCTTTTTTAATTGATTGTTTATTGTAACAGCTTGGTCAACACAGAAATCATCAAATGGCAGAACATATATCTTTGCGAACAAATTGTCCCAAAATAATCTTTGGGCGGAAGTTACGCCGCAATAAATCTCATATTTCGTAATGGCTGAGGTGCAAAATTCAAAACCGTCTTTTGAAAGCTTCGACATAATTGTCCTCTTTTTGTTTTCCTTACGGAAGAATTCAATCAGGATAGAAGTATCTAAAAGAATCATTTTGTCCCCCATGAATTTATGTCTTTTCGTGCATTTTCTATAGCCTGTATTTCCTCTTGAGTCGCCACAGGGCCCGTTTGTAAGAACGCCATAAATTCTTCTGATGACATTTTTGGTTTTTCCTGCAGTTTCTCGATTTCCGTTTTTAACCTCGCCAGTTGGTCTGCCGGTAATTGCTTGACCATTTTGAGCAGATCTTCAAAAGCAATTTCAACTTGATTTTCCATAATGGTTTTATTGAATAGGTGATTATTGCTTAAATATAGTGAATTTCATTAAAAAACCGTCACATTGCTGTGGCGGCCGCAAAATTTTTAGAGCTTGTTTAAAGTCAATTTAAAGTCAATTCAAAGTGATTTTTCCCGATAGCTATCGGGATGGAAATCAAAAAGAAGTCAGTTTAATCAAGCTCTTAGAATTAATCTTGATCAGATATCGTCAAAGCTCAGATCGGTAAAAGTGTTTGCCGAAGTTTCTGAAACCTCTTCTTTCGGGGCAATAGTTGGTGGCGTGTAATCACTCTGGTGGCGGTCGCTGATGACTTCTTCTCCTTTTTTGTCAAGAATATAATCGGTCATTTCCTGTAGCAGCTCATTAAAACCTTGAAAATCTTCTTTATAAAGGTATATTTTATGCTTTTTATACTGAAAAGAGCCGTCGTCATTAGTGAATTTTTTACTCTCGGTGATAGTTAGGTAATAATCATCTGCACGTGTGGCGCGCACATCAAAAAAATAGGTGCGCCTCCCAGCCCGTAGTACCTTTGAGAATATTTCTTCATTCCCGCTCATGTCATTCTTTCCCATGGTTAAATTTTATTTGGATACATTTTTCATGTCAAAAATGGCAAAAAATATCCAAGGGTCAAAATTTTAGTCCATTTCTTTTTCCTCGAGCTGCTTTTCATAAAGCTCCTTGTAATAACCGGGCGCTGCAATGAGCGTCGCGTGAGTTCCTTCCTGTATTATCTGGCCGTCTTCAAGGATGATGATACGGTCTACATTTTTTGCCGAAGAGATCCTGTGGCTTACGATAAGTGTCGTTTTATCGCCTGCTAGATTGTTGATATGATTGAGGATTTGCTCTTCGGTCTCCGTATCTACCGCGGAAAGGCTATCGTCAAACAACAATATCTTAGGATCTTTAATAATGGCACGCGCAATGGAAACACGTTGTTTTTGTCCGCCAGAAAGTGTTATTCCCCGCTCGCCCAGAACGGTATCGTAACCTTTGCTGAAATCTATGATGTTATCGTGTACCACAGCGATCTTTGCCGCTTCTTCAACTTCTTCCTTAATAGCTTCGGCCTTGCCGAACTTTATATTTTCCAGGATCGTGTCACTAAAAAGAAAACTATCCTGTGGCACGTAGCCAATGGATTTCCGCAGGTTGTTTAAATTAAGTTCATCTATGGGAGTGCCATCAATGCTCAGCGTTCCTGAACTTACATCATATAAACGTCCTATCAATTCCAGTATGGTGGATTTGCCGGAACCGGTCTTACCAATAATGGCCAGAGTTTCGCCGTTATTCACACTAAAAGAGACGTTTTTTAAGGCTGTAATATTGGTGTCCGTATAGGTGAAAGTAACATTGTCAAAACGGATGTTCCCAGTAATGGGAGTTTCCTCTTGGGTATTGTTCTTAATTTCAGGTTCTTCCTTTAGAAATTCGTTGATGCGTTTTTGTGAGGCCTCGGCCTGTTGTACCAGTGAGGTGATCCATCCTACCGAAGCTACTGGCCAAGTAAGCATGTTTACGTAGATCAAAAACTCGACGATTACTCCCAGATCAGGGATAGTACCCGCAATATATTGCTTACCGCCCACATAAATCACCAGTAGGTTGCTCACGCCTATAAGCCCAACAATAAGCGGAATAAAAAACGCTTGAACGCGCACAAGATCAAGATTTTTATTCTTGCTGGTCTCACTGAGTTTATCAAAATCAGTATACGTCTTTGGTTCTATACCATAGGCTTTGATCACCCCAATCCCACTGAAAGATTCTTGTGTAAATGTGCTAAGGTGCGCGAGATATTGCTGTACCACCGTACTACGTTTATGAATGAGCCTGCTCAAAAAATAAATCGCCACAGATAGGATAGGTAAGGGGATGAGCACCCACAGGGTAAGACTGGGTGCGGTGTAATACATATAAGGGATGACGGTTGCAAAAAGCACGATCGTTGTGATCCCGTACATTATTGCGGGGCCTAGATACATACGTACCTTGGATACATCCTCACTAATACGACTCATGAGATCACCGGTGCGGTTCTTTTTATAAAAGCTGAGGGAAAGTTCCTGATACTGATCGTAAACCTCGTTTTTTAAATCTGCCTCCATATATCTGGAGACCACAATGAACATCTGCCGCATCAAAAAGGTAAAAAAGGCTGAAAGCAAAGTAGCGCCCAGTAATAAAAGTAAGGTATTAAGCAATTGATCTTGCAAAGCGTTTATATCACCGCCCTCTTTGATATACTTTTCTACATATTCTATCATATCCCCAGAAAATTTAGGGACCAAAATGGCAAAAATACGGGCAATTACCACAATAAAGAATCCAGCGATTAAACGCCATTTATATTTTGAAAAATATTTATTGAGGTGTTGTAACTCTTTCATGGGTGCAGTCGCTTTTGCTACAAATAAGAATTGAATCTTTATGAAATTTCAAAGGAAATCTTCATCCTTATTCCTTACATCAAAAGGAATTATTTTCAGCGTACAAAGATAAGGATTAAGCCCTTTACGCCACACCGCAAAATGAATGCATTTAATTGCCATATACTTTGGCAAAACGCTTATTTTTGCCCCGAATTCAGCAAAAGTAAATTTCATAGATCATTCCTTGATTTTTTATAGGAAGATTTCAAATTATAAAGTTTCCTACCATCATGCTTAACAGACGGCATATACGCATTAAAGTCATGCAGGCGCTCTATGCGCTTTCCCAGGCAGAAACCAATGACCTTGTAAAGGAAGAAAAATTTTTAAGGGCCAGCATCTCCCAGATGTATGATCTCTATCTGGTTATGGTAGACCTTATTGTAGAGGTACATGCGCACGCCATTGAATATCAAGCCAAGTCGCAACAAAAGATGCTTGCAACTGATGAAGATAAGAATCCCAACCGCCGTTTTGTCGATAATGAATTGCTTGTCAAACTTGCAGCAAATGAAGAGCTGCAGAAGGAACTTTCCAAGCGCAAGCTCAACAACTGGCGGCTGGACAGTGAGTATGTCAATATCATTTTTCAGGAACTCCTGGTAAGTGATATTTATACCATTTATATGGAAAAGGCAGAGACTTCCTTTAAGGAAGACCGCGCATTTGTCATTGAATTTTTTAGCGAGCTCATAGCGCCAAACGAAAAATTATATGATTATCTGGAAGATTACCGGCTTACCTGGTTGGATGATTTTCCTGTCATCAATACTACCATTGTTAAAAAGCTGGGCAAACTCAAGCCTAATTCACCCGAAAGCAGCATTTTACCAAAACTGTATAAAGACGAGGAAGATGAACACTTTGCTCGAAACCTGCTGCGCAGAAGTGTGGAAAACGACAGCATGCTAGAAGCAGAAATTGAGGGGAATACGCCCAACTGGGATCAAGATCGCATCGCAATCATAGATAAAATATTGCTAAAAATGGCATTGGGAGAATTTTTACTGTTTTCTTCCATACCGGTAAAAGTGACCATAAATGAGTATCTGGAGCTGGCAAAAGAATACAGTACACCAAAGAGCAGTATTTTTATTAACGGAGTGCTGGACCGACTTGTCAAGCAGTTTGCAAACGAAAATCGCCTCAATAAAATGGGACGTGGACTTATGGAGTAGTTTTTAAATCCTACTAGTGGAATTGTCTGTAATTGTACACAAACTACTTCTCAGGGCGCCTAATTGAAAATTTAGAAATCTATTTTATAAACATGCCTCGCACACTTGCCCCGAAGTAGTTCCTTTTGTACTTTTGCATTTCAAAAACAACAAATCATGAAAAAATTATTGATAACCTTGAGCGCGGTATTGGCGCTTGGCTTAACCTCTTGTAAAGATAAAGGTAACGCCTCAAATATGGTTAAAAGCGAGAATGTGGAAATAGCTGCCAGTAGGGATGCGCAATCTTCACAATTGCCGGTCATGGAATTTGAAGAAACAGAATTTGATTTCGGAAAGATTTCCCGCGGTACTAATGTAGAGCACATTTTTAAATTTAAAAATACCGGCGATGCGCCATTGGTTATTGTTTCTGCTACCAGTAGCTGTGGTTGCACGATCCCTACGTATTCAGATAAGCCTGTTGCACCTGGAGATACGGGAGAGCTTTTGGTAAAATATAACGGGAGTGGTTTAAATGAAGTGACCAAGATCGTTACAATTACTGCCAACACTAAAAATGGCGCGGAGCAATTAAAAATCAAAGCCTTTGTAGAGCCTGCAAATACTACAGGAGCAAAAAGCTAAAAGCCAACTATGGAGAATATAACGCAATTTTTATCTATAATTTTAATGGTCGTGGTCGTATATCTTTTTATGATCCGTCCGCAAATGCAAAGGCAAAAGAAAGAAAAGAAGTTTGCAGCAGAATTGAAACGCGGTGATCGTGTGGTGACTAAATCTGGTCTGCACGGTAAGATACTTGATTTAAACGATGACGGTACCTGCATTCTTGAATCGGGTGCCGGTAAGTTGAAATTTGAGCGCTCCGCCCTTTCCCTGGAAATGAGCCAGAAATTAACCGCTCCCTTGACCCCTGCAAAAAAATAGTATCATAGTTCAATATGGAGTAATAAAAAATCCGTGCTAAAACACGGATTTTTTGGGTTAAAACGGTAATTTTTGAAGAGTTATTTAGCCTCAACTTCCGCTTGCTTTGCTGCCAGTTCTGCTATTTTGATAATAACTTCGGTTGCCTTTATCATACTTTCTACAGGTACATATTCATACCTTCCATGAAAGTTGTGTCCACCAGCAAAAATATTGGGACAGGGAAGGCCCATAAAGGAAAGCTGAGAGCCATCAGTGCCACCACGTATGGGTTTTATAATGGGTTTTAAACCAGTTTGCTTCATTGCTTCTTCCGCAAGATCTACAATGTGCATGACAGGTTCAATTTTTTCCCGCATGTTTTTATATTGATCCTTAATCTCTATTATGATTATTTCCTCGCCGTACTGTGTGTTTATTTCTTCGGCAAGCTTATACATAAATTCTTTACGGGCGTTAAAATGAGTGGCGTCGTGATCCCTGATAATATAGTCAAGTCGGGTTTCTTCCACATCGCCACATATTCCATTTAAATGAAAAAAACCTTCGCGATCGCTGGTATGTTCTGGCGTTTCCATGCGGGGAAGCGAATTGATAAAGTCTTGCGCAATATAGAGGCTGTTGCGCATTTTGCCCTTTGCATAACCGGGATGCACGCTCTTACCTTGAATGGTCACTTTCGCGCTAGCGGCATTAAAATTTTCATATTCCAGTTCGCCTATTTGGCTCCCGTCTATGGTATAGGCCCATTCGGCACCGAATTTTTCAACATCAAATTTATGCGCTCCACGACCTATTTCTTCATCTGGGGTAAAACCTATTTTTAAAATCCCGTGCTTAATTTGAGGATTATCTATAAGGTAGGTAACCGCTTCCATTATTTCTGTAAGTCCCGCTTTATCGTCTGCGCCAAGTAGGGTAGTGCCGTCTGTGGTAATTATAATCTGACCTTTGTAGTTTAAAAGTTCTTCAAATTCAGAAGGGCGAAGAACAATGTTTTTTTCGGCATTGAGAATAATATCTTTACCGTTGTAATCATCTATGCGCTGTGGTTTAACCTGGCTGCCATTAAAATCTGGTGTGGTGTCATAATGTGCAATAAAGCCAATTGCCGGCACCGCATGTGCCACATTAGCGGCTAGACTGGTCATTACATAACCATTATTGTCTAGGGAAACGTGATCCAAACCCAATTCTTGAAGTTGGGTTGCAAGAAGTCTTGCAAGCTCCCACTGTTTTGATGTACTGGGCGTTTCCTGACTGTTGGGATTGCTTTGGGTATCAATTTTAACATAGGAGAAAAACCGGTCAATTAGTTTATTTTTATCGATCATAAGGTGCTTTTGTTAGCCTGCAAAATTAACGGAATATAGAATGAAAGCCTAGCAATAGTGTTAGTGTTAATAATAAAAACAGCAACACTAACAAGTTATTAAGTATTTTAGCATTATAATAAAATATATGTACAAAAAATTTCTGCGTCCCATACTTTTTAGATTTGATCCTGAACGAGTGCATCATTTTAGCTTTAAAATGATTAAACTGGCTCATAAGTTAGGTTTGGGCAACGTGATAAAATCATTTTATACGGTTGAAGATAAAAGACTGGAACGGGAAGTTTTTGGGCTGAAGTTTAAAAACCCCGTCGGCTTGGCAGCCGGATTCGATAAAGATGCCATGCTTTTTAATGAACTGGCAAACTTTGGTTTTGGTTTTATTGAAATAGGGACTTTAACACCAAAACCCCAAATGGGAAATCCCAAGAAGCGTCTCTTTCGATTGAAAAAAGATTCAGCCATCATAAACCGAATGGGTTTCAATAACGGTGGAGTAGATGCCGCGGTAAAACGTCTCAAAAAGAATAAAAATGTGCTAATAGGTGGCAATATTGGTAAGAATAAGAATACAGCTAATGAGGATGCCGCTTCAGATTACCTATACAGTTTTGAAGCGCTTTTTGACCATGTGGATTATTTTGTAGTGAATGTTAGTTCGCCAAACACACCAAATTTGCGTGCGCTACAGGAAAAGGAACCGTTAAAACAATTGCTCAATTCCCTAATGGAAAAAAACAGGGCTAAAACCCCAGGTGCAAAGCCGATTTTACTGAAAATTGCTCCAGACCTCAGTGATGATCAATTGCTTGATGTTATTGAGATTGTTGAAAATACAGGTATTGCGGGAGTTATTGCAGCAAATACCACACTTTCCCGAACTGGTCTTGAAAGTATAGAAAAGACCGAACAAGGTGGTCTCAGCGGTAAACCGCTCAAAGAACGGGCCACTGCCGTTATCAGATTTCTTGCCACACATAGTAAAACCAATTTTCCTATCATTGGAGTAGGGGGAATTCACAGTGCTGAAGATGCGATTGAAAAGCTGGAAGCGGGGGCATCCCTTGTCCAGCTTTATACGGGATTTATTTATGAAGGCCCCGCATTAATTCATAAAATAAATAAACTTGTGTTAAAGAAAATCTCTTAGAATTGTTTTTTGTCGGTAAAATGACTACTTTTGACTGATTTAATTATATGAAATTCTAGTTTATGCTTAAACAGCACTCATGGGAAAAGTACCTTTCAAGCTTGAAAATGCCTTGCTTCCTATGTGTTTTGATGTTTCTAGCCACCGCATCTAGCCTACAGGCACAAACCAAATTATTAGATTCCTTAAAAACCGCGGTATCCCATATTGAGGAAGATACGCTAAAAACCGATCTGTATAATGCCATTGCGCTCCAATATATTTATAGGAAACCAGACTCTGCGCTCTATTATATAGATAGCCTAAAAATCATAGGGGAGCGTCACAAAAATTTGAAAGCGCTTGCCATGGCCAGTAATCGGGAAGGGATTTACAATATGGTTACAGGAAAGTATGCCGTTGCTATTGCTTCCCTTTATAAAGCACGTGGGTATTATAGCACCCTGGGAGATACAATAGGTCTAGTTGGAATTTATAACAATTTGGGGGGCAATGATTTCTATATGAAAGATTATGTAAGCAGTCTTTCAAATTACAAATTGGGCCTGAGCAAAATAAACCGCTTTAAACATCCAGAGCTGTATTCTACTTTTTTGATGAACTTAAGTGAGGTTTATCGCGCAATGAATAAAATAGACAGCGCTTCTATTTATGCAGAGCAAGGTATTGAGATGGCAAGAAAGTTGAATGATGACGGTAGACTCGCCATAGCCTATTATAACATGGGCGCTGCACGTCTCGAAATGAAGCGTTATCCCGAAGCCTTGAGCTATCTTAATCAATCATTAGGTTATGACCGCATTCCTTTGCAATTTGAATTATTGGCCAAAATATATAAAGTAGGTTCACTAGCGGCGTTAGATAGACTTGGTAAGGCGAAGGTACAACTGGATGGACTAGAAGAACAAGTGGTGAAATCTCAAGATAAAGCGGTTCTTATGCAGCTTTATGAAGTGAAAAGGGATTTTTATCAAAATAGCGCGCAGTTTGAGGAAGCTTTGCTATATGCACAGAAATATCAGGAAATAGGTGCGGAAATTCATAATCTCGATCAAACCAAAATCAGGGAAAACCTTAAAGTCAAATTTGGTATTTCCCAAAAGGATAATGAAAACAGCCTATTGCGCCGTGAGGCGGAATTGAACCATCTTAAACTGACGAATCAGCGCAACATCATCTGGGGCGTGGGTATTTTCATTTTTATTCTAATGATACTGTTGGTGGTATTGAGTAAGATGTACGAGATCAATAAAAAAGCAAATAGACGATTGCGTTCAAAACATAAAGTATTGGATAGGGATAAAAAAAACCTCGAAAAAATAAACATACAGAAAAATAATTTATTCTCCATTGTAGCGCATGACGTAAAGAGTCCGTTAGGGGCAATAATGACGAGTATCAATATGCTCAAGGATAACATAAGCGATTTTAGCGAGCAGGAGCTTAACCTTCTCACTTCAGAACTTAGCCGCCAGACAGAAGGTCTATATGATTTGCTAGATAACGTACTTACCTGGGCTAAATCACAGATGGAAGGTTATAAATTCAACCGGAAATCATATTCTGCATTTAAGCTGTGTCAAGAACTGATCGCTGCTGAAAAACAAGCAATCTCAAAAAAACAGCTGGAATTTATCAATGAAATACCGTCAGATTTTGAAGTTTGTGCAGATGCTCAGGTACTGGAGGTAGTGTTGAGAAATTTTATCAATAATGCAATAAAATTCACTCCTCCCGGTGGAACAGTGAAAGTGGAGGCGGAAAAAAACGATATAGAATCTAGAATTTCGGTAATAGATAATGGTCTGGGCCTATGTCAGGAAAAAATAGATCAGATATTCATAAAAAGAGAGCGATATACCCGTAAAGGTACTGGTGATGAGGAAGGTAATGGCATAGGCCTAATTCTTTGCAGTGAGATTGCAAATGCAATGGGTGGAGGTATTGAAGTAAAAAGTACCGTGGGAAGGGGGTCCGTATTTACCGTTATAATACCACAGCGCAAAAACGAACTAAATGAACTGCAAGAAATGCGTTGATAAAAATGTGCCCGCTTATTGTATATTTGGGGTCGATACCAGAAAATGTCCACAACGGTAAAAATTACTGAATGTCCACGGGATGCCATGCAAGGCATAAAAGCCTTTATCCCCACCAGGGCAAAAGCGCAATATTTACAGGCACTATTGCGCTGTGGTTTTGATACCTTGGATTTTGGCAGTTTCGTATCTCCAAAGGCCATTCCTCAAATGGCAGATACCGCCCAGGTATTAGACTTATTAGACCTTTCAAAAACGGATACCAAGTTACTTGCCATTGTTGCAAATGCGCGTGGTGCGCAGGATGCATCTCAATTTGAAGTAATTGATTATTTAGGGTATCCATTCAGTATCTCAGAAAATTTTCAGATGCGAAATACTCATAGAACCATCGCAGAATCTGTTGAGGTCTTAAAGGAAATCCTGGAGATTGCGAACCGTTCCAATAAAGAAGTGGTCACCTATATTTCAATGGGTTTTGGCAATCCCTATGGAGACCCATGGAATGTGGAAATAGTAGCAGAATGGGCAGATAAATTGGCCAAAATGGGCGTTAACGTACTGTCTTTGTCAGATACGGTAGGTTCTTCAGACGCTTCAACTATTGCTTATCTTTTTGAGAATCTTATTCCTAAATATCCCACTATTGAATTCGGAGCACATTTACACACCACGCCCACAGCTTGGTTTGAAAAAATAGATGCCGCCTTTCAAGCGGGCTGTAAACGTTTTGACGGCGCCATACAGGGTTATGGAGGTTGCCCGATGGCAAAGGACGAACTTACTGGAAACATGCCAACAGAAAAAATGCTCTCTTATTTTTCGGAAAAAAAAATAGATACCGGGATTAGACCCATGAGCTTTGAATCTGCCCATAATGAAGCTTCAAAAATTTTCTTAAACTATCATTGATTTTATACTTATCCGCTTAAGCACTTAAAGTAAGTTTTTAAGCACAGTTCATCCTCAGCCCTTCACTTTTGCTCAGGATAAACTCAAGTCGAAGGATAGACAAACAGTATCTCAACTGCACCTGCCTTTGCCGGTAGGCAGGCCTTCCTTTGCCGGTAGGCAGGC
>JBDNGW010000388.1:0-5544 GCA_041689735.1 Leeuwenhoekiella sp.
TCAACAGAAAATAATATTTTGCAAATACTATTTACATCATTTTAACCCTAATGGAATAATGCATTTAATTACTGACCTCTAAAACATTATACCTGATGTGCCGGTTTCAGTAAATCATTGACCGTCTTTACGGGATTAAAGGTTTCTAGGGGAACTTCAACAAAAATCGTATTCCAGAATGCCATCGCGCCATTCCATAAACCGGGCAGCTCTAGGGCTTTGATCCTGGTACCATCTGCAGTCTTACTGGCGATAAAGGCCAGGTCGGGATCTACATAATTAATAAGGTTATATTTATCACCCTTATAATTACGCACGCCACACACGATATCCACAGGGTTAAAATGAGTGGAATTTTGAAAAATTTCAGACTGTTCTTTATCATCACTGTCTATCCGCGCACTCTCTATGATCTGCAGGGAAATAGTGCCTTCCTTATTAGCCACCCAGAAAGGTCCACCACCCGGCTCCCCTTCATTTTTTACCATGCCGCAAACGCGGAGGGGACGATCAAGAATCTTGATCAGTTGCTCTTTTTTAGCAGAAAGATCTAGCATTTTGAAACCACCGCTCAATTTGGTACTAAAATCATTTTCTAGAAACTGGACCACATCTTCCAACCCGGCTTCATGCAGCTCATCCTCTTTAAGTGATTTGGTAAACGCAAAAGCTTTTTCCTGAAGTTCCAGCAACAGTCCCGCTAAGATTTTTTTGTACCGCGCCAAGACGTGAATATTACTTTTTGTAAGCACATTATCGATATTTTTTATAAAAATAAGATCAGCATCCACATCATTGAGGTTCTCAATGAGCGCACCATGACCTCCGGGCCTGAACAATAATTGACCGTTTGGCTTTCGGTAAAGTTGGTTGTCTTCTGTAACTGCAACCGTATCTGTTTTCGATTTTTGTGAAGAATAGGTGATATTAAAATTTACCTCGGTCTGACTGCTTACCGAAGTATGAATGGTATCAAATTGTTTTTTAAAACCTTCCTCATGTTCGGGAGAAACGGTAAAGTGCAGCTCGGCATGATTTTGATTTTCCGCGTAAGCGGCAGCTTCATACAGGTGCTCTTCAAAAGCGGTGACCACATAGGATCCATAATTATGAAAGGGCAGCAAACCTTTGGGAAGGTTCCCAAAATTGGGACCATTCTGCTCCATCATTTTTTGCACAAAGGCCAATCTCGATTTATCATCGGTTTTTAGGTCGGCCTTAATGTCATTTTCTTTATTTAAACTGCTGATTTTATGATAAAAAGGAAAGTTTTCCAGACTTTCGAAAAAGCGGCGCATCTCGTCATTACCGGTACGTTCTATAAAGGTGTCAATAGATTCTTTTTCTGGATCATAATCTTCCAGAAACTGATAAATGGTCTTGAACATGCGCGAGGCCGCACCAGAAGCCGGTATAAACTTGAGCAGCTCTACCGCATTATCTATGTGTTCATAGCTCCCTATGCAGGCCACTTCTTTATCCTCATCGAGTTTTTGAATCCCGTCGCCCACCGTTGCCGCGGCGATCAATTCTACTGTGGGTACCCCATTTTTAAAAATGGAAAGCTGTTCTTGTACCTGCTCTTTGGTTAGGCCGTGCGCCTCGATTTCCTGAATATCTTCTTTGGTAAAATTCACGATAATAATTTATTTAAATGTTCGGTGGCCGTTGCCATACGCTCGTCAAGGCTTCCCTTTAAAAGTACAAATGGCCTTTTGTAAGTTACTAAGGCTTGTTTGAATTGCAAAAACATTTCTTCCCGCTGTTCTGGCCGGTCCCGAAGATCATCGGCTTCCCAGGGGATATCAATATAGGTCAAAAAGTAAAGATCGTAAGTATTCTCAAGGGCGTGGTATTCCAGTTCTGGCGGGCACCAGTCGAAATATGCTTCGCCATATATTTTGGTTTCCAGAAGATCTGTATCACAAATAAGCATTTTTTCGGTGCTTTGTGCGGCTTCATTTTCCAGCTGCATCTGCCCTCCCGCAATGGGCAAAAGATCTTCTGGTTCACAGATCTTTTGCTCTCGGTCCCATTTGTGCTGCAGGTACTCACGGGCATATTCTGGGATCCAGCTGCAATTATAGTGCGCTGCCAGATTCCGCGAAAGCGTGGTCTTACCTGAACTTTCTGGCCCAAAAAGGACGATTTTTAGGCAATTACTGGGTTTTTGTGTAAGTTTTTCTTCCAAGCGATGTATCCAAATACTGCGATTACCGTAAAAATAAGATATTGCAAACTGGCAAAAGTTAATCCTTTATAAAAATACAGCGGCACCGAAATGATATCGCCCACGATCCAGTAGATCCAGTTTTCAATCTTACGGCGCGCCATAAGCCACATCCCCACAAAAAAGATCGCCGTGGTTAAGGTATCCACGTAAGACGGCCAACCTTGCCACTTGTCAAAAACCGTATAAACAAGGACGACAAATACAATTGCTGCCATAAATATAACCGCCGAAATGCGATGTTCCCGTGCGGTCGTCCAGGCAATGGGCGTAACATGCTCAGGATCTACCTTCCGCGTCCACACCCACCAGCCATAAATGCTCATGGCAAAATAATAAACGTTGATCATCATATCGCCCAGCAATCCCCAATACAGCAATAAATAGACAAATATCGCGGTGCTTACCATCCCAGTGGGATATACCCAAATGTTGTTCCGCATGGAAAAAATGACCGAAAGCAGACCAAAAATGACCGCCGTGATCTCAAGAACAATGTTTACAGTTGAATAACCGGCGTACTGCTCAAAAAGAAAATTAAAAATTGGGGACATATTCGCTCCGGTCAGACTTTACAATTTTTATGTACAGCAGGCCTCTTTCCACCGCTTCCAGCGCGGTTTTCATTTCCTTTTGCAAGATTGTCATTACCTGGTCATATTCTCCATAAACCTGTGTGCTCAAAGGATTTTCGATTACTTTGAGATCCGAATCCCGTAAACTTTTGATGAAATTCTTGATTGCAGGCTCATAATCGTCCTGAATTGGTGTAAGCGTAAGTTCTACTGAAATGTTCATACTATTTAATTGGTTAACTCCGGATTTATTGATAGATATTCCTACAAAAGTATCAAAAACCTTTACAACCTATAGCGTCACCAAAGTGCTAAATTTCAAAAAGTTCCTTACCTGCCGCTTCCCTATCCTTCAGCGCTTCCAAAAGTTGGAGTGCATCCGGAATAAGATCACTGCAAAGCACGATCAAGGCATCTTTTGGAGCGTTTTTTATCGCATGTTTAATAGCTTCCTTTTCCGAATTTATTTTGGTCACCTTTAAATCGGGCTTTTTACTTCGGATCCCCTCTTCAATATAACCCGCAAGTTCTTCTTCGGTTTTTCCCCTTAAATTTTCATCCTGCCTTATAATAATTTCATCAAACATTATTGCCGCCATGGCTCCTATTTCTACCGTATCCTGCGCCCTTCTGTCTCCTATACCGGCAATGATACCTATGCGCCATTTTACTTCATAAGCATCTGTAAATTGCCGCAAAGCCCGCATACCAGAAGGGTTATGCGCATAATCGACTAAAAAGCTGAAGTTATTGAATTTGAATAAGTTCAACCTGCCCGGCGTTTGCGAGGGCGATGGCAGAAAAGTTTCCAGAGCGGCCTTCATATCTTCAATACTGATGCCCCGCACATGTGCAGCAAGGATTGCGGCAAGCACATTCTGGATCATAAAAGTGGCCTTCCCGCCATAGGTAAGTGGGATATATTCTACCCGCATCACGCGCATTTTCCATTTCCCACGGGTAATGGTAACATAGTTTTCTTCAAAAATAGCGGTAAGTCCATTGTCTTCCTGAAATTCCAGTATACGCGGGTTGTTTTCATCCATACTGAAAAGCGCTACATGACAGGCCATCATAAACGCGGTCGTCATCGGCGTTCAAAATGGCGTAACCACTGGACATAACCGTTTCTGGAATGATCGCTTTGACCTGTGCCAACTGATTTACGGTATTGATACCTTTAAGTCCCAAATGATCAGATTCCACATTGGTCACTATACCTATATCGCAGTGCCTAAAACCGAGTCCGGCACGTAATAATCCGCGCGGGCACATTCCAGCACGGCAAAATTCACCGTGGGATCCCGCAGCACAAACTCGGCGCTTTGCGGGTCGGTACAATCCCCCGTCATAAGCAGCCTGTTCTGAATATATACCCCATCTGAAGTGGTATACCCTACCCGGTAACCGCTCATTTTTGCCATGTGGGCAATTAACCTTGTCGTTGTGGTCTTCCCATTTGTCCCGGTAATTGCGATAATGGGAATGCGCCCATTATCACCTTTGGGGAAAAGCGCATCTACCACCGGTGAGGCCACATTTCTAGGCAGGCCTGTGGTGGGCGCAAGGTGCATCCTAAAACCAGGGCCGGCATTTACTTCAAGCACCGCCCCACCAGTTTGCTCAAATGGCTTTGTTATATCTGTGGTCATCACATCTATACCACAAATATCAAGATCGATAAGGCGCGAGATACGCTCTGCCATAAAAACATTTGAAGAATGTACAATATCAGTAACATCTTCAGCGGTACCGCCAGTACTTAAGTTGGCCGTATCTTTAAGCAGCAACATTTCGCCTTTGGCCAAAACACTTTCAGGAGTGTAACCCACTTTCTTTATCAAGGCTATGGTTAATGCATTGACATCTATTGCGGTAAGCACATTCTCATGGCCATATCCACGACGGGGATCTTGTTCACCTCGTCCACAAGTTGCTGTATGGTAGCAATACCGTCGCCTACAACGTGCGCGGGCGTTCTTTTTGCGGCGGCGACCAGTTTATTGTTGATCACTAAAAGACGGTAATCAGAACCCTTGATGTAGGTTTCTACAATGACGCTGTCGCTTACTTCCTGAGCAACGCCAAATGCAGCGGTTGCGTCTTCAAAGTTTTTTATATTAACGGTAATGCCCCTGCCGTGGTTCCCGTCTATAGGTTTCATAACCAATGGATAACCTACGGAATCACACGCTTTTTTTAGATCTTCGTGATCCCAAATAATGTCCCCTTTTGGCACGCGTACATGCGCCTGCTCCAGCATATATTTGGTCTCTTCCTTATCGCAGGCAAGATCCACGCCTATATTGCTGGTTTTACTGGTTACTGTTGCCTGAATTCTTTTTTGATTGGCACCGTGGCCCAACTGGCACAGCGAGTTAGAATTTAACCGGATCCATGGGATTCCACGGCTTTCGGCCTCTTTTACGATAGATCCCGTACTGGGCCCAAGACGGCCGGATTCCCTTAATTCACGCATGCTCTGGATATCGTTATCAAGATCATATTCCTGTGCCGCGATAAGTGCTTCACAAATACGTACGGCAGCCTCCGCGGCATACCTTCCCACATTTTCTTCTTTGTAAGAAAAGACCACATGCTAGTGTAGTAACAATATAGTTTTGCAACATACATAAATTATATTTATCTTTCTTGTAAATTCCATACAAGATGAAAAAGGCAATAGTTAATTTGAGCCGTGAGGAGATTGAGGAACTCCGTAGCTTTAAAAGCTCGGCA
>JBDNGW010000389.1:0-2725 GCA_041689735.1 Leeuwenhoekiella sp.
AACTTTTAATAAGCTCTAATCTAAAAAACAATTAAGCACCCTTTATTTTTAGCTTAATGCCTTACCTTACCCCTATGAAAAAGCTTGCCATCCTTCTTATTTTTCTTGTATCCTGCAGTATGCAGGCACAGAAGGACGAGCTGAAAATTCCCCAGCGCAAAAACCTCAAAGTTGGCCTTGTGCTAAGCGGTGGCGGGGCCAAAGGTCTTGCACATATAGGAGTACTCAAAGAAATTGAAAAAGCAGGCATAAAAATAGATTATATAGGCGGCACAAGTATGGGCGCCATTGTAGGTGCGCTTTACGCTTCTGGCTACAATGCCAAGCAGTTGGACTCTCTTTTTACAGTGGTAGATTTTAGCCAGCTCATACAGGACGTCATTCCCAGGAGTTCGCGTTCCTTTTACGAGCGAGAAGATATTGAGAAATACGCGCTTACCCTCCCCTTTAATAATTTTAAGATCTCATTGCCTTCCGCCATTTCCAAGGGTCAGAATATTTACAATCTTTTGACTCAGCTCACCGCCCATGTTCAAAGTGTAGATGATTTCAGCAAACTGCCCATCCCCTTCTTTTGTATTGCCACCGATGCGGAAAAGGGAACCCAAGTGATCCTGGACAGCGGCTACCTGCCCGAAGCGGTTACTGCCAGCGGTGCGCTTCCCTCACTCTTCAGCCCCGTACTTCTAGATGGCAAGGTTCTTATAGATGGCGGCGTCGTCAATAATTATCCGGTGGAAGAACTTAGGCGGCGCGGCGCCAATTATATCATAGGTGTTGATGTGCAGGATGATCTACGCACCCGCGATGAGCTGAAAAGCGCGCCAGAAATGCTTATACAGATCAATAATTACCGAACTATCGTTGCTATGGCTGGTAAAATTGAAAAAACCGATATCTATATTAAACCAAATATAGAGGAGTTTAGCGTGGTAGATTTTGGCAAGGGCCAGAAAATCATCGAGGCTGGAGAAGAAAAAGCCAAAACTTTTCAACCTGAGTTTGCTGAACTCGCAGCCCGGCAACAGCTGTCATATAAAAAACGGCCACTGTATCAGAACCTGAGCGATAGCCTTACCATACGCAGCATAGAGATAAAAGGTAATGATTATTATACTAGATCATATATTTTAGGAAAGTTACGAATTAGGCCACCTGCGCATCTTACCTATGGTCAATTCTTTAAGGGAATAGACAACCTGGTGTCTACCGGTAACTTTCAGCGGGTAAACCACAAATTTGAAACCTATGCTAACGGTGATTACAATCTGGTCATGCATTTAGAAGAAAGCGACATCACCACACTCATTAGGGCTAGCTTGCATTATGATGATCTTTATAAGAGTGCAGCACTGGGCAATATCACAAAAAAGAGATTGCTTTTCAAAAATGATGTAGCATCGCTAGACTTCATTGTAGGCGACAATTTGCGCTACGAACTCAATTATTACAGCGATAACGGTTTTTATGTCGGTTTTGGTTTCAGGTCTGCTTATAATGGTTTTAACAGCCGGGTGAGTGCAAGATTTGTTGAAGATATCACAGAAGTCCCACTAGGAAATTTCAACAGTATAACCCTTGAGTTTTCAAACTTTACAAATCAGGTTTATATACAGACACTTTTTGCAAAACAGTTTTCTTTCAACTTGGGCATTGAACAGAGATTATTGAGCATTAAGACCGAGAACATACGGCAAAAAATAGAGGATGAGCCCCGGTTTTACTTCGAAAACAGCAATTATATAAGTGCGTATGGCAAGTTACAATTAGATACTTTTGATAACAAATACTTCCCCACCAGCGGCTTTTACTTTAACGGTGATTTTCATTGGTACTTGATTTCATCGAATTTCAATAACAATTTTAATTCGTTTTCTATTGGAAAGGCCACTTTTAAATATGCCACCCATTTTGGCTCCAAATTATCTATGAACGTAGGTGTTGAAGGTGGTTTTAAGATTGCGGGAGAAAGGGTTAATTCCCTTGATTTTTACTTGGGCGGCTGGGGCAATGACTTTATAAATAACATCACGCCCTTTTATGGTTATGACTTTTTCAGCGCGAGCGGTGACGGATTGGTGAAGTCAACGCTCACTTTTGATTATGAGTTCTATCGTAAAAACCATATCAATATTGGCGGAAATATAGCCAATCTCGGCACTAAGCTTTTTTCTAGTGGAAACTGGTTCAGCTCGCCCAATTATACCGGATATTTTATAGGATATGGACTTGAAACCTTTCTGGGGCCCTTACAAACCAAAATCTCCTATTCCCCGGAAACCAAAAAAGCATTCTGGAATTTTAGTCTTGGTTTTTGGTTTTAAGAAAATATTGACCGATATGATGTTCATTTTTCCGATATTTGATATAATTAGCCCGGTTTTAAAAGAATATTGTAAAAACCGTGTTTCTCGTTCAATTAAAATTAAAAATAACAGATCATGCCTTTCTATCATCAACTAGGTAAAATTCCACATAAAAGACACACGCAATTTAGAAAACCCAACGGTGATCTTTATTATGAGCAGCTTTTTGGCACTGTAGGGTTTGACGGGATGTATTCCAATCTTTATCATGAGCACCGCCCAACACAGGTCAAGAATATAGGCGAAGGATATAGCGTAAAACCAAAAATTGCCAGAAAAAACCATATCCAATCCTATCTTTTTCGCGGTTTTGAGATCAAGCCTGAAAATGACTTTTTAAAGAGTCGAAAACCTATTCT
>JBDNGW010000390.1:0-3877 GCA_041689735.1 Leeuwenhoekiella sp.
CATTTCTATGGGTTCTTTTGCCCAGCAACTGCGTTGAAAATACTCGCCATAGCTACGGCTATGTCTGCGTTTTTCGCCTTGTTGATGAACAAAATAACTGCCTATAATTCGGTCACTTTATTTCTGAACAGATCCTAAGGACCGTATAAGCGCAATGAAGATAATTACCAATAAAATAGGGATCAGCAATTTATTAATGCGTTCAATGCCCTTGACCCCTTTCCAGATGGCGAGCCCGCCGAAAAGCATTACGATAGCGTGCGAGACCAATGGCCACCCGCCTCCTTGATAGGTTTCCCAAGTTGTCATGGCAATTTCGGTAGAAGTTGGCAATTCATTAAACAGCGAATGGACAAAATAAAACACGCACCATCCCACGATTACCGAATAAAAGAAAGTTATGGCCGTTGCAACAAAAGTCATGAACGAGCCCATCCATGCAAATTTTTTACCGGCGGTAGCTATTACCGATCCAATGACACCTTTTCTGCTGTTGATGCCTACGGCATATTCCCCGATAATCAACGGGATACTCCAAAGAAAGAGGAATAGTGCCCAGACCAAAATAAAGGCTCCCCCGCCTTCGTCACTTCCGTTTTGGGCCACTATTCTGGGAAAACGCCAGATATTGCCCGTTCCTATGGCTATTCCAAGGGCGCTTAACAAGAACCCCTACCGGGTCGAAAAGCGTTGATCGCGGTTTGTTTCGGATGTTGTCATGGTATGCTTGTTTATGGTCTTAAGTACTGTATTTTTTGTCTAAGGTTTCTCAAATAATATATGGATTGGCCAGTTGTCATTCTTTTTGGGAAAATTCCCATTGTGCCAGCAGTTTGGTCTGGGGATCGAGTTCGATACTTTTAGGTTTGTTTTCCGATTGTATCGAAACCTTGATCTTCCTTTTGTCCGACTGGATGGTTTCAATCTTTTGCGAAGAATTATCTCCGTTTGAAATACCAATTTCCAAAGGCATATCAAATTTGTATTTTTCAGGTTGTAGCTGCTGCAATTCGATTATAATCTTTTTGTCCTTGGAATTATAACTCCAACTACCCTTTAATTTAATGTTTCCACCTTGATAAAGCCATTGGTCGAAAAACCGGGTCAGATCCTTGCCCGAGGCACGTTCAAAAGCCATTCGAAGGTCCGAAGTTGTTGCATTGCCATTAAAGAACCGATGATAGTAGTCCCTGATTCCTTTGTGAAAAGCTTCTTCACCAATATAGTTGCAGATCATATGGGTGATCCAAGCCCCTTTTTGGTAAGTGAGCCCGAAGGTTACCTTTGCCATATCCGATAGATCATCATGTACTATGTGATAGTCTTCATTATCTTCCGATAATTTGAAGACGGTATTCCTCGCTTTTTTCAGTTCTTCCGTGAACGCATCTTTTCCATAGGCATGTTTAATGAAACGCATCGTAAAATAGGTGGTCAAGCCTTCACTCAGCCACACATGGTCCCAATCGTATTCCGTTACCGCATTCCCGAACCATTGGTGGGCGATCTCATGGATTGCGACGTTCCGCCAACGGACGTTCCTATCCCCGACAACGGAATTTTCACCGTACAAAATAGCCGATGCGGCCTCCATTCC
Organism: Leeuwenhoekiella sp.; assembly: GCA_041689735.1. Lineage (GTDB taxonomy): Bacteria > Bacteroidota > Bacteroidia > Flavobacteriales > Flavobacteriaceae > Leeuwenhoekiella. Next base: position 1,598 of record JBDNGW010000390.1, read on the forward strand.
GCCCCCCACGCTGTTGGATTGTATGTTGGCCAGTTTTTCATAGGCATACGGCCCTACGTAATCACTTCGAAACTCGGGTTTTCTGTAGTAGCTCCTATTAAGGTGACCCAACCTTTTTCCACAGCTCCTAATAAGGAATCCTGCTGGGATTTGCTGAATCTATGGATCTCATCTATAAATAAAATTGGATTTTTTGTAGTAAATAGCCCTTCCCCTTTTTTCGCTCGGTCTATTACGTCCCTAATATCCTTTACACCGCTATTTATGGCGCTCAATGTGTAAAAGGGTCTATTATCTTTCTGTGGCTATTATATTGGCCAATGTGGTTTTTCCAACGCCCGGAGGACCCCATAAAATTAAAGAGGGGATCATTCCCTGTTTAAGCTGCTGTGTGAGAGCTCCATTTTTTCCTATTAAATGTTGCTGACTTAAATAATCGCTTAGTTTTTTGGGCCTTAATCGTTCTGCAAGAGGTTCATTCATATCACAAAGGTAGGAAATCAGGTTTCATTGTATCTTAAAAATAGGTTAGTGTTGCCAAATTGTCAAAACACCAAATTATGCATAGCTTTTGCTCTGGAAAAGGTTATGTTTTTATTCGATAGGTTTTTTGAACTTTATTAAGATCAATATTATAAATTAGATATATGTTAAAACAACGTGAGCCTTTTGCTTTTTCTACTGGAGTAATAGGATACCCGCTTTTATTCATACTGCTTATATGGATAGTTTTCTGGTTCGAGATCAGATTTGGATTCGATTTTAACCATTTTGGAATTCAACCAAGAACGGTAAAAGGATTAAGAGGGATTCTTTTTTCGCCTTTTATCCACTCCGATATTAAACACCTTTTTCATAATACGATCCCACTTTTTGTGCTAAGCATGGCATTGTTTTATTTCTATAGAAGTATAAGCTGGAAAGTGCTAGTGGTAGGGCTGCTCTTAACCGGAATTTTTACCTGGATTATTGGCAGACCTGCTAATCATATTGGCGCAAGTGGAGTTATTTATTTATTAGCATCTTTTCTCTTTTTCAAAGGGATATTATCGAAATATTATAGATTGATAGCGCTTTCGTTAATTGTGGTTTTTCTTTATGGCGGTCTGCTTTGGTTTATAGTTCCTGTAGACCCAAAAATTTCATGGGAGGGTCACTTGTCTGGTTTACTTGTAGGATTGCTATTCGCCTTAGTTTTTAAACAAAACATTACGAAACAACCCAAATACGAATGGGAGAAGGACGATTATAAGGAAGAAAATGATGAATTCATGAGACATTTTGATGAAAATGGCAATTTCATAGAAAAGAGACCAGAGGAAGAATCAACCGATCAGGATTCAACTTACAACTATATTTTTAAAGAGAATAAAGAGGACTAATCTAAGAGCGTTGTCTAACTATTTCATATAAGAAGGCACCATATAGGCTATAGACACGTTTAAGGATCATATACTTCCGAACAATGGTAATTTAGCCTTATAGTTAATGATTTATAAGATTAGGCTTATCTAATCAATTACTATAGATTGCTGTTTCATAAAATGCTGCAAAGGAAAACCACATTCCCATAAAGGATGATGCATTGCCCAAAAACTGCCCTTTTTTAGATCCAGAAATTGCTTCTCCAAAAATATTCCATTGATTGCCTTCGTTATCCTTTAATAATATTTCTGAACCAGTATAAGCATATTCAAAATTCAACATTGACAAATCACCAATTAATTCGAAAGACACAATAAAATTGTCATTACCAACTATTAAATAATTTTTTCCAAAAAAGCTGTCACTTATTATATTGTTGGATTGAAAATTAGAAAATGTATAAACTTTAGCATTAGTATCATTAATAATAGCATGTACTCTTTCTTTTGAAGGAAGCCTACCATCCTTAGGAACAGGAAATAAAAATCTGTTGTCATTAGTATTGTAATCTCCGTAAGGGGATGTTCCATACGTTCGAGAAAATCCGGTATTACTACTTAGTACTTGTGTATCGGGGTAAATAGTTTTCCATGTTTTCCAGTCTGTTTCAAAAAGACCTATCAAGTCTGCTTTTTCCCCAATCAAACTTCCATTAACACTTTTATTTAAAAGTTGAGACCAGTTGCTCCCTGTAGCTCTATCATAAGGAATCAAGTTTGTGTTATACAATAAGCCTGAAACACCAAAAGTGGTTTCTTCCCCTTGGATAATTCTACTCCAACCGATTCCTGTTCCCGTAAGTGGGCAAAATGTTATAGCAACCGAAACATCATTTAGATTATCATTCACAATTTC
>JBDNGW010000391.1:0-4890 GCA_041689735.1 Leeuwenhoekiella sp.
AGGCAGTTATTTTGTTCATCAACAAGGCGAAAAACGCAGACATAGCCGTAGCTATGGCGAGTATTTTCAACGCAGTTGCTGGGCAAAAGAACCCATAGAAATGGGCAGGTTATTTCTAAACAGATCCTAAGAGGTGTTACTGATGCCAAATTCTTCCTCTTTAGATTAGAGAAACTTTTTAGCTAATCCCCAAGAAATACATGTGACCCGCTTTAGCTTTTAAATTGATGTTAGTATAACCAGCGGTAACACCAAATTGGGTTTTTTGTGCAGATGCAGATAAACCGATAAAAAGAAGGACAAAACTTAGAGGTAATTTTTTCATTTATATAATTTAGTTAGTTCGAAATATTAAGTTTTTATTATACATTCATACCCTATTAGCTAGTATATTTGTACTTAATCGTTTTATTTAAAAAAAAATTGAATTATAGAATAATGCACCTGGAATATTTTATTGATGGAAATGACCAGTGTTAAGTTAAATGTAATGTTGCCTATCAGCCAATCATATAATTTTGATCAGGTCAAGACAATAAATAATTCTAAAACCATAGCTACGGAATTATTTTTTAACGAAGAGAAGGCTTAAAAGATGCCTTACCTTATATGTCGGCTTATGCTCAACTGAACACAAACTTCGTTTAGAAATAAAATAAGAAGACTCTAATTTAATTCAGCTGTGATCTTTATTATGCATTGGTAAATTTCATCTCTGCTTTTCTCGGCAGACAGGCCCGGCCCATCTTAAGGGAAGGGAGCAGATCCCGAATATGATTACACCTTATTTTAAAAAAAAAGTAGTTTTCGCTCAGCTTTTGAAAAATAACAATGCTGAATTACACTAGACCAATAAAAATAATCGACATATGGTTACTGCATACCACTAATACCAAATGAAAGCAGTTACTTTGCATTTCAATGTCAACTTAAAATGAACTGGCAACAAGCAATTAAGGAATACCTAATTTTTCTCAAACTAGAACGCGGCCTTGCTGAAAACAGTGTCAAGGATTATCACTTCGATCTAAAGAAATTAGAAGGTTGGTTACTTGAGGTTGAAAGTAGCGATAAACCGCTCAGCATAGGCCAAGAAACCCTGCAACAGTTTATTTACGAAACTGCAAAATGCCTGAGCGTGCGTTCACAGGCTCGGCTTATTTCTGGACTCAACGGATTTTTCGGTTATTTGCTAGATGAGGAATATCGCCCAGATAATCCCATGGATCTTATAAAATCGCCCAAATTGGGCCGAAAACTGCCAGATACGCTTTCTACGGATGAAATTGACAAACTCGTTGCGGCTGTAGATCTCACTAAAAATGAGGGCACACGCAATCAAGCGATTTTGGAAACATTATACGGCTGCGGTCTACGCGTTTCTGAACTGCTTGACCTCAAACTTTCTGATCTATTTTTTGAAGAAGGTTTTATTCTGGTGACGGGAAAGGGCGATAAACAGCGTTTTGTTCCCATTGCTAAAGTCACACAGACTTTTATCTCCCTTTATACGGAAGAAACACGCGATATACAGCAAGCAAAACCGAAGTTTAAAGACACTTTGTTTCTTAACCGACGGGGCGCCCGTTTAACACGTGCCATGATTTTTACCATTGTGAAGAACGCTGCCCTTGCTGCTGGCATCAAGAAAAATATCAGTCCGCACACGTTTAGGCATTCCTTTGCAACCCATTTATTGCAAAACGGCGCCGACCTGCGCGCCATACAGCAAATGCTGGGACACGAAAGCATTACCACCACTGAAATCTATATGCACGTAGACCGTTCACACCTGCGAATTGTCATGGAAAAGTTTCATCCAAGAAAGAAAAAAGACACTGCAGTTGTTGAAAATCCTTCCAATCAATAAGTGGCATCGTTGACCTCGATCCAGTAACCATCTGGATCTTTCACGTATACTTGGCGCACATTATCCGGGCGTGTGCTTATTGCTTTTTCGGTGGTGGGCCAGTTGGTGTAGGGAACGCCTTTTTTATCCAAAAACGCGATAAAAGCATCGAGGTCGTTTACGCTGAGCGAAAAATGAGTGGCCACATCATTTTGTACCATATTTCGGTCTTCGCGAATTAAATGTAGTTGGTAATTCCCGCCCAGTGAGAACCATTTACGGTCGGCGCTGTCCAATGGATTTTTCAGTTCCTTCAGCAGTAAAACATCCCGATAAAAATCGGCGCTTTTATGCATATCGGAAACCAAAAGGGACTCGTGATCAAATTGCAGTTTCAGGGAGTCCTGTATCTTTTGAGCATAAATACTTTGCAGTTGGACAGCACATAATACGATTGCGAAGATATATTTCATGGTTTAAGTTTATTTTATTATTTATATACCAGTTTTCTGCAGAAAAATTTCGGTTGTAAGTTTAATATTTATTCTAAAAAATTCAATGTATATCCGTAAATATTCATATACACGAAATGTTATATGTTTTATGTCACATCGAGCCTGCCTACCGGCAAAGGCAGGCGCAATCGAGATGCTATTTATCTATCCTTAGAATGCGTTCAGGATGACAAAAATCTACTTTAGGTGTTTAAGCAGACAAGCAATAAAATTCAATTAAAAATACCAAATATCAACCGAAAACATCCTTATTCTAGTCCAATTAAAGCTGAAAATGGTGATTTATTGACTTATCAATCTAATCCACAAAAGCTTCCCTGTACCATTCTATCTGTTTTTCAATACCTTCCGCCAGTGTAGTTTGTGGATTATAATTCAGTAATTTTCGGGCTTTATCTATATTTGCTTTGGTAAACATTTGATCTCCCTGACGTTTTGGTATGATATCCTTGCGTATTTCGGTATTCAAAATATCTTCAACAATGGCAATGCCTTCGCCGGTTGTATGTTCTGCCTCGCTGCCCATATTGATGATCTGTCCGTCAACTTTTTCCTCATTGCCAATGACGCTCACCACGCCGTCTATAATATCGCCAACATACGTGAAGCTACGCACGTGCTCCTCGCTTCCCTCAAAAAGCGGAAACTCCTGATTGAAAAAACCGCAACCTATAAGTTTTGTGTACAATTTCTCGGGACGTTCCCGGGGCCCATAAACAGAAAATAGCCGCAACGAACAGGTTTTTAGCTTTTCTTCCCTCGATTTTGAAAGTACCAGTTGTTCACCTGCGAGTTTGGTCACGCCATAAAACGAAGCTGGAGCAGGTACAGATTCTTCTGTAAGGGTAGCGTGCAGACCGTATATGGAAGATGTTGAAATATTGACGAACATTTTCAAAGTATTGCAGGTAAGCGCAAAATCTATCAGGTTTTTGGTCGCAACGAGGTTGTTCATAAGATAGTCTTCAAAACTGGAGTTGGCTGCAATTCCCGGCTGACCGGCAAAGTGAAAAATATATTCAAAATCAGTGTCCAGTTTTGCAAAATCTTTCGGTTCGCGCAGGTCTACACGCGTTATGGGAATACCAACTTCTTCTAAATCCTTGGCATTTTTATGTTTTAAGTCTTGATCGTAATAAGGCGAATAATTGTCTGCGCCCACCACGTTGTGACCCATACCGACCAGCCGCTCTGCGCAATGCGAACCTATAAAACCGGCTGCACCGGTAACTAATATTTTCATTGAGATACGTTTTTTAAACCTTGCTGTTAACCGCAAGGTTCAACATAATTTTATTAATTAAGATACTTTCCTTAGAGCCTTAATTTAGCCGAAACAAAATCAAATAGCAGATAAAAGCAATAGCCAATTATACCACCTATAAACATCCCAGTAAGAACATCACCGGGATAATGCACGCCCACATAAATCCTGCTATAGCCTATGATGCAGGCCCACAGGATCAATAATGGCAGTAGGTAGCGTAATTTATTTCGCAATACCGTTCCCAAAAAAATAGCAAGGCCCATGGAACTTGCGGCGTGCGCCGAAAAAAAACCAAAACTACCACAGCGCACTGCTATAAAACGGGCCTGTTGCATAAGCGCATCAAGTTGGCAAGGCCGTGGACGTTCAAAACCGTGTTTAAAAACATTGGCCAATTGATCTGTACAGGTAATTAAGGCAGCAACAAGCAGCACAACCATTCCTGTTTTTTTAATCCCTAAATTTTTATAAACAAGAAAAAGCAAAACGACGTAAATAGGTATGGAATACCATTTATTGGTTATACCTAACCATAGACTGTCCCATGGTTTACTGCCCAGATTATTGAGATAAATAAATAATTCCGTATCAAGTTGCTGTAAGGTATGCATTACTCTTTATTATAACGGGCAACCTCCCTATCATAGAATTCATTTGCAGCCTTGATCAGAGATTCTACCTCTTCGGCCAGGTCCTCTCATCGTTGGGATCAAAATCTTCGAGCCATTCCACCTCATCGTTTTGCAGGTTTATTATAAACCTTGGATATTCAGTATGTACCACAAAAAGTGCATCAGAATAGTCCGTATTGTCACCTAACAAAAATTTTGGAAATTCCATATTGTTTGAATCAAAACCTCAAAGGAAAGCCTGACAACTTGCCAAACAAATGTAGGAGGTATATTAAGTATTAATTTTAAAATCGTTAAGCACCATAGCTAAAAGTAATTCGCTCTATCTAATCCATTGTGGAGAAATAGAAATATCTCGGAAACGCAGAAACAATGAAATGCCAATTAACTACCATTTACTAAAACATAGCATGCGGGGAGAATTTTCAGTAGCAAATTTAAAAATTATTGAGTCTAAAAGGGTTTTGCCTATTGTTTTTTCTTTATGTATTAATAATTTCACACTTTGTAAAGTCCACTAATAATATCTATTACGTCCTCATCCAAATGCATTATATACATTTTTTGTCCGATACTAATTATAAATTGTCCACCACCTAAATCTAAGAATCGAAGTAAAGTAAAATA
>JBDNGW010000392.1:0-6294 GCA_041689735.1 Leeuwenhoekiella sp.
CATTTCTATGGGTTCTTTTGCCCAGCAACTGCGTTGAAAATACTCGCCATAGCTACGGCTATGTCTGCGTTTTTCGCCTTGTTGATGAACAAAATAACTGCCTATAATTCGGTCACTTTATTTCTGAACAGATCCTTTGTATAAAAAAAAGTGAAAATTTTGAATATTCTTTGATGTAATCGAATAATATAGGAAGTTTGCAAAAATCTTCAATTTACATTCACTCATGAAAAATCTATTGCTCAGTGTTCTTTTTCTGTTTTCCTTAAGCGTTTCTTCTGCCCAGACCGCGCAAGAACTTAAAGCTGAAAGGAAGGAGAAAAAAGATTCAATTTCTGCTATACAGAAGCGGGTAGATGCCATACAAAGTCAACTAGATGATCTGCCGGGGTGGCGACTGGGTGCTTTTGGAACCATAGGGGGTAGCTTTTCTGGTTTTGATAATTGGTATTCGCAGGGTAATCCCAATGTTGCTGCTGGAAACATTGGTTTTACAGTGAACGCTTTTGCCAATCTTCAAGAGCCAAGATATTTTTGGCGTAACGCACTCAATGTAAATTTGGCGTGGGTTAAATATGATGATAAAGATGACCCAACAGATAAGGACAGCTTTCAGGAGTCAACCGATGTTTTTAATATCTCCTCCCTGTACGGCTATAAACTGACCGAGAAATTCGCATTTTCTGCGCTTGGTGAATACAGAACGACTATCTTATCCAACTTTAATGACTCAGGATATCTTGACCTTGGTGTGGGTGTTACTTGGACGCCAGCGACCAATTTAACAGTGACCGTTAATCCTATTAACTACAATATCGTGTTCAGTCAAGGGAATAATATTTATGAATCTACCCTCGGCGCAAAAGTATTAGTTGATTATACCCGCCAGATAGGGGCGATTTCTTTTAAGTCTAATGTATCTGCCTTTCAAAGCTATAAGAGCTCAGATTTTTCAAACTTTACTTGGATAAATTCTTTTGGTTACACGCTATGGAAAAATATAGGAGTCGGTTTTGAATTCGGTCTGCGTGATAACAAGGCAGAGGCTCTCGATTACGCGCTCAACAAACAGCCTACGCCAAATCCTAATGCAACTTTTGACAATGTGGACAACAAATTGCAGACCTATTATTTACTGGGACTGAACTATAAGTTTTAAATTTTTATTTGAAAATGCAATAAAAAAATCTGGTGTTTTTATAATAAAACACCGGATTTTTCCATTTTATAAAATATCGTTTTCAATCAATAAATGACCATTTTTAGCCTAAAAACGCCGATTTTATTCCTCTTCTTCCCCAGAAGCAGGATCATCATAATCAGGATATAGAAAGTTATTATAAGGAAAACGGGTAACGTGCAGTTCACGCACGCGCTCGTAGATTTTCTTTTTGAATTCCTTCAATGACTTTTTCTTGAGTGCAGAAATAAAAATGGCGTCATCGCCCACGCGTTTCATCCAAGTGCGTTCCCACTCTTTAAGGGTATAATGCTCTGTGGTGCGTTCCGTTACCAGATCATCTTCTTCAATGGTTTTGTGCTCGTAAGCGTCAATTTTATTGAAAACCATAAGGGTAGGCTTATCCGCACTTTTTATGTCATCAAGAATGTGGTTGACCGCAGCAATATGATCTTCAAATTCGGGATGTGAAATATCCACAACATGTACCAGCAAATCAGCTTCGCGTACTTCATCTAGCGTACTTTTAAAAGACTCGACCAATTGTGTAGGCAGCTTGCGGATAAAACCTACGGTATCGCTCAGCAAAAAAGGGAGATTCTTTATAACAACCTTGCGGACAGTCGTATCTAAGGTTGCAAAAAGTTTGTTCTGTACAAAAACATCACTTTTGCTAATGGCGTTCATCAGGGTTGATTTGCCCACGTTTGTATAACCTACCAGCGCCACGCGAATCAAAGCACCGCGGTTACCACGTTGCACTTCTTGCTGTTTGTCAATCTTCTCGATTTTTTTCTTGAGCAGGGAGATCCGGTCACGTACGATACGACGATCCGTCTCAATCTCAGTTTCCCCAGGGCCACGCATTCCGATGCCACCACGTTGGCGCTCCAAGTGCGTCCACATACCAGCAAGGCGCGGCAATAGGTATTCATATTGAGCAAGTTCTACCTGCGTACGGGAATAACTGGTCTGTGCACGCTGGGCGAAAATATCAAGGATAAGATTGGTGCGATCCACGATCTTACACTTCAGTATTTTTTCAATGTTTTTTTGCTGCGCCGGGCTCAGCTCATCATCAAAGATCGCAGCGCCTATCTCATGTTGCTCCACATAGTCTCGGATTTCATTGATCTTACCACTGCCCAAAAACGTTTTGGGATCAGGCCTTTCCAGTTTTTGGGTAAAACGAGTGTAGACTTCTCCGCCAGCGGTGTAGGCAAGAAATTCAAGCTCGTCCATATATTCTTTAGATTTTTCCTCGTCCTGATACTGCGTAATCAGACCAATGAGGACCGTCCTTTCATATTCTATATTCTTTTCTTCAATCATAGTTTAGTGTGTATAGTAAAGATACATATAAGCCATGAATTGCACTTAAAGATTAAAGGCGATACTAAAATTAAAGGGTAATTCTCAGAATATAAAAAAAGAGTGGTCTTATATCTCAAAAAAAAAGATATGTTAGTGAATATTTGGAAATCAACACTTTCTGGACAAACAATTATATTTTATGAACAACTATTGCCGCATCACGAATTTTTTTGGCTTGCTGCCTTTCATCTGTACCCTATCTTCCGAATCATGAATTTCCGAATGATAGATATTATTTAATTCTGGAAGATATTTCACGATAGCATTTTCGTCCCTAACCTTTCCCACTTGAACTTTACAAATAGCAAAGAACTTTTTTTTATCATTCAAAAAATCAATACAATCTACTTCATTTCTATCACCAAATCTATCGACAGAAACACCTTTGGAATCTTTGAATGTAGCCGAACTCGGGCGATTGTTTTCATAATCCCAATTGGATTCAATTATTCCGCGATATAAAAATTAATGATTTTCTATTTTTGAATTTAATTCATCAGCTGTAAAACTCATTTATAAAATCATTTATTTCAGAAATTGAGATGTTTTTCTCTACTTCCGTACCATTCTTTACGCTATAAGCAAAAACTTCACCAGTTGATATTTCAATTTCAAAAAGATTATAATCATCAATGTATTTTTCTATTTGAATTGACCCTCTTCCGGTTGGAAAGATTTGAGGTTGATAATCTAAATTGGAGATTAATTCTTCAATTTTAGATAATAAAACTTCATTTATAGGTTCTCCAGCATATCCGTTCCAACCCTTTTTCAACTCATTAAGAGCTCGTAGTTTTCTTTTATTTAATTTTAATTGTTCCAAAGAAAATCTTTGAGAATTATTGAATCTTGTCGAAGAAGGGGATTCAGTATTATTTATGACTGAACGATTTTGTATACTGGATACTGAAGATTGTTCAGAAGAATCGGTTGAGTTGGTCACAACGAAACCTAAACTTGCAATCATCGTATGTTTAATTATGTTGGTAGTACCCATGAAGAAAATGATTTTATTTTTTGTTCTCTGATAATTTTTCTAATTCATCAATATGTTTTCCAAGCCATTTATGAATTTCTTTAGCTGATTGATAATTCATAATTACACCATTTTCTATAATTCTTACAAAACTGTTCTTTAAGTCGGAAGGTTCAGACTCTATTTCTTTTGAAGCTATATTATCGCTTTCAATTTGATAGGTTTGAGAATTGGGAAGGGCATTTCTTTCCATATAGAAATTTATCACAATTTCACCTTGTGGACTAATTCCACCTTGTGCACCATTGATATACTTTGGATTGTATTTATCACTGAAAATATATTTACACTTTATTTTTTTCATAGAATAATTAGGTTAGCCAGAGTAACATACTAAAATATACAATTAAATAATCTCTTACCTCTTGTAAATGTAATCATTAAATCACTCCTCACTTTCATAGATGTTTGAGGATTAAACAGGAGAAATTATAAGGCTATTAAATATTTACACTATTTATTGATCTTTGTTTTTCAAACCTTTCGTCCTTTTATCGGGCATGGGCCCGCGTAGGTGTATGACGAGGCCATTCAGAAAATTACGTAAAAACTGATCCCCGCACTCCACATATTTAGGGTGGTCTTCATTTCTGAAAATTGCTCCCAGCTCACTTTTGGAAACCGAAAAATCCACAAGACTGCAGATTTTTACAATGTCGTCATCGCGTAGTTTGAGGGCTACACGTAGTTTTTTGAAAATATCGTTATTAGAAAGTGCCATATCGTAAAGATACTTTTTTTAGATTGAAAAATTAAGTGCAAAAAGCATCACTTTTTAACCGTTTTTAGGCTAAGATTACCAATTTTCAATCCTTATTTACACCGATCCCCATCCATTTCAACATCCCCAGTATCACGAATATATACCTGAAAATTGGCATTAAACCGACCTAAAACGGTGATTATTGATCCATTTCCAGCGGGTATTTCCAAGTTTTTAAAATCAGCAAAGCCACTGGTGCGAAGGATAACCTGATCGCCGGTACAGTTTTCAATAATTTGGTCAACGCCATAGGTATTGATGAGATTGGCATAAGAATTTCCTAGATCTTTTTCTGGAATCTGCACGTTGTTAAACTGTACCAACATATTGAGATATGTTTCAGATACTTCATTGAGCGCAATGGGCAGTGGGACGAGATCTTCTATGATGTTCGTGCGCAGCACGCGTTCGTCAAATTCGCCCGTGGAAATCCTGCCAACTTCACCACTGCCGCCCTCGCCCTGCAAACCAATTGTGGGCAAACGGGCATATTCACCACTGTAAAGTCCATCTACACGAACAAATACCTTTCTTCCCGGTTCAAAAAGCGTGTACACATCGGTCGCATCGGTGGAGATTGCAATTGCGCTGGTTGGGTTTTCGGGTTTGTCCTGAATGATCAAAGTCCTAAAAAAGTTGCCAGACTCGTCACTGGAAACCACATAACCTTCCACATAAAGCGGCGCGTCGGCATTTGGCCCCGCCTGTATCAACGTTGGGTCAAAGCCACGGTAGAATTCCTTCACTTTGGCAATGCTGAAATTCACGTTTACTTCCACCTCTTCTGTAGTGATCTTGGGGACTTCAAAGTCATCGTCATGCACACAGGAAAAACAGAGCAAGCTTAATAAAATAAAGTAAGATAAACGTAATGCTGTTTTCATGATAGCTTGTTTAAATTTCAAAACCTTATATACACATTGAGGTAATAACTGGTGCCGGTGCCCGACCAATATTTGGGGCCAAAAATGCGGGTTTTGCGCTGTGAATCTTCTTTGAGTGTCCTAAAACTGGCACTTCGCCCCTGTTCAAAACCGCCGGTTTTATATTCTGTGTTCATTATATTATTGATGACCGCAAAAAAACCGATGTAATTACCGCCCACGCGCCACGATTTTCCGCCTATGGCGTTAACGATTATATAATCATCAAAACGCTCCTGTTTCAGCAGTTTTCTTGCCAGTTGCGGGTCGTAATCGTTAAATGGAAGTCCGTCTGTGTCTTGATAAAAATTTTTGGTTCGTGGGAGCGGCGCAATGTCCACGTAACCATGAGAGAAATAATTGGTTGTGGTTCCAAAAAACCAGTAACCGGGATCGCGATACTCAAAGCCCAATTGATACGCCTGCTGCGGTCCGCCGGCAATACTGTAGTTCTTAAGATTGGCCTGTCCAAATTGCACTTCGGCATCAAAATCGTCTGAAGTGAGGTATAAATTGGGATTGTTACTATAGGTGTATTGGCCGAAGGCTGCAGCTGCTTTCACCTTCATTGTGGTCGTGATTTGTGATTCAATTCCCAGTTCACCGCCCAGATGCCGTTTATTGACATCAGTGAGCACTTCTTGCACAAAAGCGGTGGTCACGTCCCTTCCCAGGCCAGAAATACCGTCTGCATAATAAAAAGAGATTTCGGTGGCATCTTTCATTCCAATATAATAGCCCGTAAGTCGGGCGTTGATGAACGGCGACCGGTAGAGGTAGCTCAAATCGAGGCTTATGTTTTTTTCTTGCTGAACATTGAGCACGGTGCGGTTATTTTGTCTGGAGTTGGAAAACGAATTTCGTAAAACAGGTGCCGAACTTATAAAAGCAGTATTAAGGGTTAAAAAATGCCTGCCGGAATATTTATAGGTCGCTCCGCCTTTTATTCCGTAAGGTGTGAACGATAATCTATCACTTTTTCCTTGAGAATCTTCAGGATAACTTCCGTTTTTAAACA
>JBDNGW010000393.1:0-4544 GCA_041689735.1 Leeuwenhoekiella sp.
AAGTACAGAAAAGCCCAGTCAGGTTTTTAATTGTCCGCCTGAGGGGAAAATTTGACTCTTCTATTCCAAGTGAAAAAGACCTGTCAGGTTTTGAAAACCTGACAGGTCTGATGACTTATATTTAAGGTTGAGACTACTAATTATCGGTAATCAAAACCATTGGTTTATTACCATTTTTAGCTTCTGTTGCCATAAAACTCAAGTTGTCTTTGGTCTTAAAAAGTTTCTTGGCTTTTTCTGCTGTAATTTTATCCCCGTTGTAATAAAAAGTTGCTTTAGCTGCGGTCATTTCTTCGATCATTTTTTCGGGCGACGGTGGAGTAGGTGGTAAAGGTGGTGTAGGCGGCATTGACGGCGCAATAGTACTGAGTTCCGGCGGAGCAGGAGCAGGCGGCGGCGGGGGAATAAGCCCATGGTCGGGTTGTGCTTCGTAGAGTCTAGTCTTTTTATATTCTTCCTCGAGCTGTTCCATAATGTTGTTATCGGGATTTTCCATTTTTATCCAGACACGGGCGTTTTTGAATTCTGTCGGATTCCAGTCTTTTGTAATATTATTAAGTGATTTGGCAAAATCTGCAACTTTGATTTCCTTATCATTTAACAAAACTTGATTTTCTCGAATGTTTAAATAAAGAGTTTTAGTCTCTTTTTCTGCTGGGGCTGGTGGAGGAGGAGCAACTTTACCAACTTTCGGTAGATTAGGAGCAGGCGGCGGTGGCGGTGGGATCAATTCCTTGGAAGGATTGGTTTTGTACAATCTGGTATTGTGAAACGCGCTTGCCAGTTTCCCAACAAATTTATCTACTCCATTGTCACTTTGTAAATGAATAGAATACGACATTATTTCTTTTTCGGTCCATTTGGCGGTTATTTTATCAATAGTTTCTGCAAAATTTTTAGCCGTGGTTTCTTTTCCATTTATGGTAACGGTTTCTCCTGAAATATTTACTTTTAGAGTTGGCTGTTCCTGAATTTGTTCAACCACTTGAGATGAATGAATAAATTTATTGGATTCATAGTATTCAGTTGTCATTAACTTAATGATTTTGTTCTGAATATAACCTGTTTTCCTGCTCTCTGTTGTATTAACAGCAAAATAGCTGAAATTGGCAGAATCTTTAGTGTTAAGAAAATTGTTGGATACTCTAATATTATCAATTTCTATAATATAGAATGTCTCGGAGGCCCACTTTTTTAATTGGTCGTTAGTGGGAACTCTTTTCTCTAAATCTAATGGATTGATGACAGATTCCGGTTTAGAATTTTCAGAAGCAACAGGCTTCGCAACAATTTCCTGATTAAAGAAATAAACACAAAGGGCAAGAATGGGCACTAAAAATGCAAGTCTGGTGGCCAATTTTTTGGCCGAAAAGGATTGATCATAAGGATTCGTTTTTTTGCCCTTCGGTATGGCGGGCGGGTTAATGAATAATTGAGCGCGCTGGTCATAGGAGCGTGATGAGGGCTCTGCGCATGATAAACTAAGAGGTTAATATAACTTTCGTGATTTTCTTGACGGTCAATGGCTTTTTGATCGGCCAAAAACTCGTGGTTGAGTGCAATACTTCTTTTGATGAAATGAAGTAAGGGATTAAACCAAAATATCACTTGCAAAAATTCAATAAAGAGAATATCCAATGTATGTTTTTGGGTCACGTGGGCTTGCTCGTGGCGCAATATTTCTTTTGGAATACGATTCGTTTCATATGCAGCGCGGGGCAGAAAAATATAGTTTAAAAAGGTATGTGGAACGATGCTACTTTCGACGAGGATATGCACCGCTTTTTGAGCGAAAACATGTATATTTTGCCTGATTTTAGACCGAATTTGACCAATATTCCGCAGAAAGCGAAAACCAAAAATAAGTACGCCGAGAGCATAAATCGCCCAGAGTGCAATGGCCAGCCAATTGGTAGTTTCGCCTATAACTGTGATGGGCTGCGTAATTATGGGAGTCGTATAAGTAAAAGTTTCTATAGATTGAGCAACGTCTGGTACTGTATAACTAATTGTGATCAACGGAAGCACTAGTGCGATAACCAAACTGGCAAGGAGGTAAAATCTTTTAAAAATATGAGCGCTCTGCTGCTCAAGGGCTATTTTATAAAAACCCCAAAGCACGAACAGACACAAAACAGATTTGATAAGATAAGCGATCATGATTTCTTGTTTTTAAGCTGTTCATCTATAATTTTTCTAAGATCCTGAAGTTCTTTCTCGTTCAGATCGGTTTCCTGAGTAAAGAAAGAAGCAAACTGGCTTGCGGAATCATTAAAGAAATTCTTGATCATGCCATTGACCTGCTTGGCGAAATAATCCTTTTTCCCCACTAAGGGAAAATATTCCCGTGAACGCCCTATCTGCTCATAATCCACAAAATTTTTGTCCTGCATGCGCTTGAGGAGCGTTGCGACGGTGGTGGTGGCCGGTTTGGGATCGGGATAAGCAACAATGAGATCTTTCATAAAGGCTTTTTCCTGTTTCCAAAGGAGCTGCATAAGTTGTTCTTCGGCGTTTGAGAGTTGCATAATCTTGATTTATTATCGTTTGCTCTACAAATGTAGAATAATATTTTGATTCTACAAGTGTAGAGGGTTTTTTTGTCAATAAACAATAAACAATCAGCAGTTAGCAGTTAGCAATGATCAATTATCAATTAGCAATAAACGGTGAGCAACAAGCAATAACCAGTTATCGATAAATAGTTAACAATTAGCAATAAAGAATAATCACTAGTGGGCAGTTAAAAACCACTGATTCTGAACTGATTGGGATATAGTTCTTTAAAATCTTTGTATTCATAATCCGTAAGTATCTCTTTTACAGATGTTTTGTCAAGTAGCGATATGCTCAAAATCTGTAATATTTCGTAGATGCTACGTGGTGACCTGAGCTTGTTGCCTATTATTGCCACAAGACAATATGCGATGATGGCACAGTAGATCTGTATCTTGACCGCGTTGATCGTCGTCCCCCAGAACGATTTTATCTTCAGGTGCTGTTTCATCCACTTGAAGAACAGCTCCACCTCCCAGCGCTTCTTGTAGAGCAGGGCTATATCCAGCGCATCGAGGTCAACATTATTGGTCAGGAAGACAAACTCTTTTTGGGTCTCGCCGTCCCTGTATTTTATGCGCCGCAGCTTTTCGGGGTAGCCTTTTCTGGAGTGGTGGCCCCCAAGCCTTCCGATCTGGTCATATTTGACCCCTTTCGACCTGTCCGCCGCCCTGGAGTACATCCTTTTGAAGCGCATGTTCCCCTTGGCACGGGTAACGAAATAGACCTTTTGGCGGTGGATGCTGTACAGTCGGGAAAAGTCGATGTACGCCCTGTCCATCACATAAAAGCTCCCGGCCTCATATGGGATGACATCCAGTACGTTTACATCGTGAAGGCTGGCATTCGAGATGAGCAAAAAGCTCGGCACGGATGTCTTCACGTCATAGAGGGTGTGCAGCTTTATGCCCCCCTTGGCCCTGCGGAACTCCGCCCACCAAAAAACACTCAGGCAAAGGTCTATGGTGGTGGAGTCAAGGGCGTACACGCTGCCTTTCAGGTTGATCTCGAAATCGTCCCGGTAACAGCTTTTCCTGGCCTCGCCCATCAGTGCGTAGGCGAACTCCTCGAAGATCCTGTAGCTCCTCTTTTCGTTGGCCACCCCGAGATTCCGTCGCGAAACGGTGGTGCCGAAGCCCAGATGGTAGTATTTTGGACGGTGCGCCTCAAGGCCCAGCATCAGGTCGCGCATGCTGTCCCTTGCGGTAAGCTGGCCGAACACCATGCAGAGCATCTGGTTCCAACAGGTAAAACTCTTGACGTACCTGTTCCCCTGATATGCCTTGACGATGCGATCGAAGACCCTGCGCGGGAGGAACTCGGTGATCTGGGAAAAAACATATTTACCTTGGTTCATGAGATTTTTTGCAAAAATCCCAATTCCGATTCAAATCGTCACGCCATTAAAAAATGCCGGACATATGATATACAAAGAATTTCAAAGAACTAAACATTACTTTTAATGCCCACTAGTGAAGAATAATCAATAATCAATTAAACGATTGCCCAAATCAACAAATTCAAAGGTCTACGATCTTTGAGTTCAAAATCACTTGAACGATAAACAATAAACAATAAACAATGATCAATTAGCAATAAACAATTAAACGATTCCACTATTCAACAAATCCTGAATAGTTCACATCACAAGTTAAACCTACAAGGAGGCCTACGGCGACACCTTGCAGGATTAATTAAACAATTCAACAAATCTACTATTACCGATCTTTCAGTTCGAAATACAAACCTTGAACTCTAGAAACCACGTCTACCAATAATAATAATGTTAGTTTTACGTCAAAATTTTAGAATCCATGAGTTTAGAACAAGATTTAAGGGATCGCAGTGGGAATGTCTGCGAATTGTGTGGCAGCTCTAATGATCTGGATGTGTTTACTGTGCCCGAGTCGGCAGAGGTTACTGCTGACACGCATGTTTTTATATGTGGCACCTGCAAAGAACAATTGGAAAACCCTGATGCCGTAGAA
>JBDNGW010000394.1:0-7949 GCA_041689735.1 Leeuwenhoekiella sp.
GCTTCATTTATAGCGGCAGGACCTGGTAATATTTCATATACTTTTTTCCAATCTCTTGTTGCATTTTTGAGTTCTACATTTTCCCACATCATATGGATAAAACCATGATCAGTTCCTGGAACAGGAGAAGGGTTTCCGTTCATATCTTGTGGAATAAGAATTACGTGTGTTTCTGCCATCCAAGTATCGTGGTCTGATTTGTCTAAAGTAACTTCGGGAATCATTTCTAAATTGGAATTTCTAACTCTTGAGCCAACCATGATGTGAACAATTCTATTAGAGGCAATAACATCTCCAGTTGTAGCATCTTTAAGATCAACAAGTCCCCAAAGGGTAATATAAGCAAGCATTTTTGGCATTAATCTAGTTCCAATTCCTGTGTCTCCATGCATCATTTTGTTTAAACCCACACCACCAAAAAAAGAATGGTCACCAGAACCCTCTGGTTTATGAATAATATTAATTTGATCTATTTTAAATAATCTTCCGTCATTTGCAGTAAATGTTATATTCACGGAATTCACAACATCTGTAGAGCTGGTGGCATCAATATCAACAAAATCATCAACTTCTATTTCATAAGCACCTACAGTATTTTGAATATTATTGGAAAAAGGTGTTGGATCCATTGCTGAATTTATTACTGCTGGACCTGGTAAAACTTCATAAACGGAACCACTTGTAGTACTTTTACTTCCTTTAAAAAAAGTCATGTCGGTATAACTGGCAGAACTATTTAACGATGTGGATTGAAATTGAGGAGTTGAATTTAAATCGTCATTTGTGCAGGCAGTTAGTGTTACTATTAGCCCTATAAATAGTATGTAAATAGCAACATAATTACAGTTTTTTTTCATAATACTTGAGTTTTAAATATTTAACTTATTTTGTTTGAGTCGCTTGAGTCGCTCAAAAAAATAGATACTTACAAAAGAATTTGAAATTTAGGTTGAAACTTATACCTGTCTTATTTAAAATATAAGATTTTTGTATATCCGCAATTACTCATAATCCTGTAATATTAGCAATAACAAGCCTTTCAAAGATTCTTTCTCTAAAATATCTTCGGTTAAGTTTGTAAACAAATTCATTTAGGTAGAATTGCAAGTATTTCTTCTTGATTTTATGGTAATTGCCCACAAAACTCCTTTTTGCATTGCTTATTGCAATATGCACCCATTTAAGGGTTTCTTTTGTGGTTGTTTCGTTTAATTTTTCGCTCATATGTATCTCTACGTAATCAGCAATATTAACATATGATGTGCTTTTATCTGTAAAGACAATGGTCTGTTCTTGGTCAGTGGCATTTTCAAAGGTTTCATCTGTACCATCTGCTTTATGGTCTTCTAGTACCTTGGCTTTAAAATAACGACATTGTCGCTCTACTTTTCCTGTGTCAATATCTTCAAGAATCGTGCTTTCAGCCATTACCATAACATTAGATTTTGTTTTACTTCCACGTCCTGATTTTTGAGTTTTATGCTGGTTCTCTGAAGCTTCTATGGTAAAATATCCCTCATCCATCTCTATCATACCTTCCAATGTATACCTATCATCTCTATTGCCCATGGCTTTACGTAATTTATGAACCATTGCCCAAACTGGTTCATAGCGTTTTAATCCTAATTGACGCTGTATCTCTTTAGAGGAAAACCCTTTCTTTGTTGCCGTTAACAAGAACATGGTTTTGTACCAAATCAAAAAGGATAGATTGGAACTCTGCATTATCGTTCCGCTACGCAGAGAGGTGCGACTTCTGCATTTTTTACATTCATAACTCCATTGACTTTTTATCCAATAATGTTCTGTATGTGAACACCGCTTACAAATAACGCCTATCTTGTCCCGTTCTTCTTTAAAATGAGTCCGACAAGATTCTTCGCTATCAAATTCTGCAGTAAAACTAAAAATATTCATATATTTATTTTCTTAAAGATACTAAATAATTATCCATTATTAGTGTTTACGGATATACAATTATAATAATACTATGTCAAACAAACTACACCCATTAAGTTCAAAAAACCAAATTAGATCTCGAAAGATTAGATAAAAATAACCAAATTACTTGGGGTGAAAGACACAGCTATGAAGGCTCTCTTTTACCAATTTCAGTAGAGCCTAAAATGAGAAAAAGGGCATTAAGGTTTATGCATGATTTACTAGTTCTCTTAGAATCTAATGGTCATGGTCTTAAATTTGAAAATAAACGATGTTACGTTGAAATGTATGGAGAACTAACTGAGATTAAATTAAGACAGAAATTTTATAGAAATAGAGTAAAAGGAGATTATAGTTATTCCCACAATATTTTCGTTAAAAGTGAAGATCTTGAGTTTCAGATACTAGGTTATCCTAGAAAAAATTGGATAGATAAAAAAACTAAGAATTCAGAAGATTACTTATCTTTAATTTATGAATATATAGCAAGAGATAGTTTAAAATGGGCAGAACATAGCCGACGGCAAGATATTGAGGAGAAAAAAAGAGAAGTACAAAGAAAATTAGATGAAAATAAAGCAAGGAAAATTGCCCTTGAAAATCAAAAAATAGAAACTTTAGTTAAAAATGCTTCAAATTATAAAAATGCTCATGAAATACGTGTTTATTTAAAGGCTCTTGAAGAAAAGCTATTTCTGAGCCTAGAAAAAGATGATAATATGCAGGATTATATTAGTTGGGGATATAAAAAAGCGGATAAAATAGATCCGTTGTTTGATGATAAATAAAACTTTTTCTTTCCAGTTTTAGCCTTAGAAGCACTACATAATGTTACTGTATTGTTACTTTTTATATAATAAAAACCTGAAAATCAAATAATTAACAAGATTTTTTCGTACTCGAGGCGGGAATCGAACCCACACTCCCGAAAGAACTGGGTTTTGAAGCTGGTGGTGGTAAAACACATACTTTTTATCAATTTGCAAAAGCATTTGCAGAAAGTGGACACAAACCTATTATTTGGAGTTTAGAGGAACACGTAGAAAGTAATTTAAGTAAAGAAAAACAGCATCAGTATTTTGATAACAATACTAAACAAATTATTTCAGTTGAAAGTGATACTACCGATTTATCGGACACAGAGAATTATGAAAATATTTTAGAAAGTATTAAATATTTTGATGTTATTTTAATAGATTCATTAACTAAATTAACAGAGTTAAACAATCAATTTAATTTAGATAAAGACTTTAGAAAAGCATTTGATGGTAAATTGTTTGTATTAACTGTTCAACGAACTACAGATGGAAAAATGCGTGGCGGATCTAAAACAGAATTTAATGGTGATGTTATTTTAAAAGTAGATGTTGATCGAGAAGATTTTAGAAATAATGTAATTGTAAATCACAAAAACCGATACAATGATTATATGCCAATAGCAGAATTAAAATACAGTCCGTATTATCAAGCATTGGTAGAAGATACCAAAGAAATTGTATTAGATATTTAAAAAGTAAACCTATAAGTTGATTTTATTATGAATGAAATTAAAAGAGTAGTAATTGTAAGTGTAATAACAGGAATTGCAAGTCATTTTCTGCTAAAATATTTAGACAATAAAAAATTATTACCACAAACAAAAAAAGAATTAATTAAAAAATAATCGTTTTCTTTGCCTAGATGAAAGATTGCTAGATCAAGATCTGGAAGATTTAAAAAACGAATTTTTAGACGAAGATTTTTAAAACATAAAACCTACTAATTCATTTTAGTAGGTTTTTTTCGTAACACAAATGTAATACAAACCTTGCAACAGAGTTGTTGCAAACTGCAACAAAGTTGTTGCAAAAAAATACTTTTGTACTGTTTATAAGGGTTATAGCATTGCAACAAACAGCAACAATGTTGTTGCTAGTTGTTGCAAATATATTTTAACGAGCATATAATTAGTTAATTTACCTAAAGTTCTATATGATAATTTTTACTCCAATCTTTAGGTAAAGCTCCTCCAATATCACGTAAATATTTTTGTGTCGTTTCTGGACTTTTATGTCCCATTACTTCCTGTATGGTTATAAGCATTTCATAATTTGTTAAACCCTGTTCTAAAAGTCCTTTTCTTTGAGAT
The DNA here is from genome assembly GCA_041689735.1 of Leeuwenhoekiella sp. Classification (GTDB taxonomy): domain Bacteria; phylum Bacteroidota; class Bacteroidia; order Flavobacteriales; family Flavobacteriaceae; genus Leeuwenhoekiella. Next base: position 4,070 of record JBDNGW010000394.1, read on the forward strand.
AAGGCAGAATTATGTCTAATGGAATAGATGCCATATTCTTCACTCAAATTAAAATGATCTTTAATTACACTTTTAAACTTTCTGGAAAACCAATCTTCCTTGCTTTTCTCTTTGGCTGTAATCCATTCTCCTGGTCCTAATTTTTTAGTGAATAAAAAATCTGAACTATTGTATTTTTCTAAATTTAAAGAAGTAAGATAAATGTAAATAGGTTCATTAATGGGTATGTATCGTTGTATTTCAGTTTTTGTTTCAATAGCAATTACTCTACTTTCTAAATCAATGTTTCTTATTCTAATTCTAGTAATCTCTAAAGGGCGCATTACACTATACCACATAAATCGTAAAAAAGCATGTAAGTAAGGATCTTCTTTTTTTTGCTAGATCAAAAATAGCTATCAACATTTTAAAAGTAAAAGGTCTATTCTTTTTTGGTTGCGCTTTTACTTTTGGTATGTTTTCAAAGAAATTGTATTCAATTACATCTTTAATGGCCATTTGTGTAAATAATGAAGATAATAAAGCTCTAGCATTGTTTCGGCTAGTATTATTAAGTTTTTTAGTGTTGGTTAGATAATCTAAATAAAAAGAAATATGTTTTTTTGTGATGTTTTTAATGTCATCATGCAAATAACTATTTTCTGATAACCACGTTTTAAATTTTTTAAGATGAGAATTGTTTCCGGTAATTGTAGATTGCTTCCAGGTATTTAAAGAAGATTGATATGCCAGATCAAGAGCTTCATTTACTGAATATACTTTTTGCTCAATTTCTTGCTGCCTTGATTCTATTAATACAAAAGGATTTCCTCCTTCTTGCAGCCATAACAAAACTCCTTTCTTTAAATTAGAAGCTGCTTTTTTTCTTTCAGCAATATTTTTAATTCTATTGATCCCTCTCCTAATTTTAAAAACCTGCATTTTTCCATCTGGATTTCTAAAGGAATATTGTACATACCAATCTGATCCTTTGCCGACGTTTGGTATTTTTTGATCGTTTTCAAAAGTGTAATCAATATGTATTTTAAGATTAGACCATAATTTCATAAAACTAAAACTATACGGAATACTATACGGAATGCTTTTTTTAGTTTTTGTTTTCAATGTTATAAAATTGTAAAATACAATTTTATAACATTGAAAACGAGGTGATTACCTCTAGTACTCAAGGCGGGAATTGAACCCGCACGCCCCAAAGAGCACAGGATTTTAAGTCCAACGTGACGCCCTGAAATTCCCTAACAATGCGGAACTTCAGCTAAATGCGGAAGTTTTTAACTAAGAAACCTTGCTTTTTGCATTCCGCAGCAGCATTCTTTTTATTTCATTGAGCTTCATCAAGGCTTCTACCGGTGTGAGCGTATCAATATCAATGTGCAGGATTTCTTCTTTGATTTCCTCTAGCAAGGGATCGTCGAGGTTGAAAAAGCTGAGCTGCATTTCCTCTTCGGTGGTTTTTTTTAAGGTGTCACTCGTTTGTTGTTTGCCATGGGATTTCTCCAATTGGCTCAAGATTTTATTCGCGCGGTGCAGCACTTGTTGGGGCATGCCCGCCATTTTGGCGACATGGATCCCAAAACTGTGCGCGCTTCCGCCGGCGACCAATTTCCGTAGAAAAAGCACATTATCCTTTAATTCCTTGACCGAAACATTGTAATTCTTGATACGTTTAAAGGTATCGGTCATGTCATTGAGCTCGTGATAATGCGTGGCAAAAAGTGTTTTGGGCCGCACGGGATGTTCATGTAGATATTCACTTATGGCCCATGCGATTGAAATCCCGTCGTAGGTGCTCGTGCCACGGCCTATCTCGTCGAGGAGAACCAAGCTGCGTTCTGAAATATTGTTGAGGATATTGGCCGTTTCGTTCATCTCCACCATAAACGTAGACTCGCCCATGGAAATATTATCACTCGCGCCCACCCGTACAAAAATCTTATCCACCAGCCCAATGCGCGCCGCTTTGGCCGGAACAAAACTACCCATTTGCCCCAGCAGGACAATAAGTGCGGTTTGCCTCAAAATAGCCGATTTACCCGACATATTGGGCCCAGTGATCATGATCATTTGCTGCACCGCACGATCCAAAAAAACATTATTTGCAATATAAGGTTCGCCTAGCGGAAGCTGTTTTTCGATCACCGGATGTCGGCCTTCCGTAATATCAAGATCTTGAGAATCATCAATGACCGGGCGCACATAATTGTTGGTTTTGGCCACGCAAGCATACGAGCAAAGGCAGTCCAGCTCGGCAATCCCGGCGGCATTGGCTTGTACCGGCGCGATAAACTGGGCCATCCACTGTACGAGCTGGTTAAAAAGCAGTTGTTCAATGGCCAGAATCCGCTCTTCGGCACCTAAAATCTTGGCCTCGTATTCCTTAAGTTCTTCGGTAATATAGCGTTCTGCGCTTACGAGGGTCTGTTTGCGGATCCATTCTGGTGGCACTTTGTCTTTATGCGTATTGCGGACTTCTATATAATACCCAAATACATTATTGCTGGCAATTTTCAGCGAAGTGATCCCGGTACGTTCGGTCTCACGTTTCAACATTTTATCCAGATAATCCTTGCCCTGGTGTGCCAGATTGCGCAGCTCGTCGAGTTCATCGTGAAACCCACTTGCAATGGTCTCGCCTTTCAGAATATTTACCGGTGCATCTTCATTCAGTGTCTCCTTGATTTTTGCCCGTAAATGCTCCAGATCATTCAGGTTTCCACCTAAAATCTGTAGCGCTTCGTTTTCTGCATGTTGGGCGAGCGCTTTGATCGGCACCATGGCTTCCAGCGAATTTTTAAGTTGGATGACCTCTCGCGGACTCACTTTCCCGGTGGCCACTTTGCTGATGAGCCGTTCCACATCGCCAATATGCTTGAGGTGCTGGGTGATTTTATCGTAGGTTTTTGAGTTGGCCAAAAAATACTCCACCACTTCATGTCTGCTCACAATGGCATCCCGATTTTTAAGCGGTAGTGCGAGCCAGCGTTTTAAAAGCCTTCCGCCCATAGCAGAAGTGGTCTTGTCTATCACATCGAGCAGCGTGATCGCCAGCGCACTTGTGCCTTGATAAAGCTCCAGATTACGCATGGTGAAACGATCCATCCAGACGTAGGCATCTTCTGCAATGCGGTTGATACTGCTTATATGCTTGAGCTTGTGGTGCTGCGTCTCGCTGAGATAATGCAGGGAAGCACCGGCGGCAATCACGCCCTCTTCCAACTGTTGCACGCCAAATCCCTTCAATGATTTTACCTCAAAATGTTTATAGAGCGATTCGTAGGCATAATCGATCTGAAAAATCCAGTTTTCGAGATAAAAAATGTGGTATTCCTTGCCAAAATCGGCCAGGAAATCCTTCTTACAGCCTTTACTGATAAGCAGTTCGCTGGGATTGAAATTCTGCAAAAGCTTATCCATATAAGCGACATCGCCCTGCGCGGTCAGAAACTCGCCGGTAGAAACGTCGAGAAAAGCAATGCCCAAGTGTTTCTTTCCATAATGCAGCGCGGCCAGAAAATTGTTGCTTTTAGATTGTAACACTCCATCATTGAGCGCTACGCCCGGGGTAACCAACTCGGTTACACCACGTTTTACAATGCTTTTGGTCAATTTGGGATCTTCAAGTTGGTCGCAGATCGCAACGCGGCAACCCGCTTTGACCAACTTTGGGAGATAGGTATTCAAAGAATGGTGCGGAAAACCGGCCAATTCCGTCCTTTCGCCGCCGTTATTACGGTTTGTGAGCACAATGCCCAGAATCTGCGAGGCTTTTACGGCATCTTCGCCAAAGGTCTCATAAAAGTCACCTACGCGAAAGAGCAACAGCGCATCGGGATATTTATGTTTGATGCTGTTGTACTGCTTCATTAACGGAGTAACC
>JBDNGW010000395.1:0-2204 GCA_041689735.1 Leeuwenhoekiella sp.
AGCCAGTGGTACATTGACCGGGGCGGCCCCGACCCGAACGGCCCGGAACCCTCAAACCCAGACGAGCGTGCGGCTTGGCTGGCGGCCAAAGCCTATAACACGCCGCGGGTATTGGAATTGGACCCGTTGGGCAGAATGTTTTTGAGAAAAGATGACAATGGAAATTTTGATGGCTCTTCGACGGTTCATAATTATTATAATGTTACCTTTGAAATGGACATTAAGGGAAGACATAAAAAAGTGATCAATGCGATTGGTCAGGAAACCTTTTTTAAATACAATCTGTTGCCTCCGGACAAAGAAAGAAGAGAAATGATATACACCAATTCCCCGGATGGCGGATGGCGATTGATTCTGGCAAATATTATGGGCAATAAAGTCCGTTCATGGGATGAGCGGGGAAATAAATTTCGGAATGAATTTGATGTACTGCAAAGGCTCCTGGAGCACTGGATAGATCAAGGAACAGGAGATAAACTGATAGACTACAAGGTATATGGGGACGACATCGGTTCAAACAACCCCAGGGCCAATAATTGGAGAGGAGAGGTAATCCGGGACTTTGACCAGAGCGGCGTCATAAAAAATGTCATCTTTGATTTTAAAGGAAACCTACTTGAGAACAAGAAGCAACTTGCTTCCTCATACAAAGATGTTGTCAATTGGTCCTCCCTGACCTCAGAGACGACTTTGGCAGGTATTGACTCCGCTGCGGATGCCAAACTGCAAACTGAAAGCTTTCAAACAACCACGAAATACGATGCATTGAACAGGCCCGTGCTGACAACACAGCCCAATGGAAGCCAGTACAAACCTACCTACAACAAGGCTGCCCTTATAGAAAAACTCGCTGCTAAATTACAACACGAAAGTGTGTTTATCGAGATCGTGAACGGTATTAATTATAATGCAAAAAAGCAAAAAACGGATGTTTATTACGGGAATGGTTCCAAAACCAAATATTCCTATAACCCACATACTTTTCGGCTGACCCGGTTGTTGACCACCCGCAACACTGGCCAAGATATTATGCAGGACTTAAATTACACTTTTGATGCCTTCGGAAACATTACAGAATTGGTGGACGAGGCACAACAGACCCAGTATTTCAACAATACCATAATCACCCCCAAAAACAAATTTATCTATGATTCGCTATATCGCTTGCTAAAAGCTACCGGCAGGGAAAAAAACAACCTGCCAGCTCCAAGCAACAGCGGCTATGTGCCGGATTGGATCCCCACCAATGGAAAATCCGGCCAGACTTTGAGCACCTATTGTGAGCAATATGCTTATGACCCCTTAGGCAATATTTTAGAACTCAGCCACCGAGATACTTGTGGCGGCACGGAAAATTGGAAACGAACGTACCTCTACAATAGTGGCTTTTCCAATAATTACCTGCTGAGCGCATATACAGGGAGCACGCCCCCTTCTTCACCCCAATATAGTTATGATGCCCACGGCAATATGTTGCAAATGCCGCACTTGCAAGCTATGAACTGGGATTTTGCCGGTCAATTGAAATCTACCGAAAAAACGGGCGAAACCGTTTACTATGTTTATTCCAATAGGGAACGAATACGCAAAATAGTGGTCGATACCAGTGGAACGACAGAAAAAATCAAGTACGAGCGCATTTACCTTGGTGATTATGAACTGTACCGGAAATATGATGCTTCGGGGAATCTTGCTATCGAACGAGCCACGCACCACATTAAAAACAATAAGCAAGCCTTGGCACTGTTGGAAGTAAAAACAATAAATGGTGGCGTTCCCGTTGCGAACCCGCAGACCATTAGCCGCTACCAATATACCAATCAGTTGAACAGTGCTATGCTGGAACTTAACGAGCAGGCCGAGGTACTGAGCTATGAAGAATACCATCCTTTTGGAACGACCTCTTTTGAAATGCACACCAACGACAGCGAAGTGTCCCTGAAACGGTACAAATATGTACATAAGGAAAGAGACGAAGAAACGGGGCTGTACTTTTACGGGGCGCGTTATTATGCGGGTTGGCTATGCCGGTTTGTTAGCGTTGATGCCCTGAAAGACGCTTATCCGGAACTTACCACCTTTCAATACGCCTCTAACAATCCCATAACCAATATTGATTTGGATGGCTTGGAAGGGATCGATGCGTTGGATTATTTTTCTCGCTATAAACCTGCGGCTGCACGAGCTAAATATGAAGCTGAAAA
>JBDNGW010000396.1:0-1801 GCA_041689735.1 Leeuwenhoekiella sp.
CGCATAGACTTTACCTTTGATACGGCAAATTCTTTTGAGCAATCTTTTAATACCACTGTGACCTTTCTTGATGAGGCTGGTCAGGTAACCTATGAGTTTTCGTTTTTTGTTGCCGGGAGCGCTACGGGTGAAGCGGAAAACAGTACATATATAGAGTCTGTCCTAGGAGATGATTTACTACGTTTAAAAAATGCGGTGCGCCTTCAGGTAAGTTCGTCCATAATCCTGAATGGGGATCCTATTATGGGGGCTCTGGATTTTCAATCAAAAGCACGTCTGTATTTTGAATTTAACTAAGCTTTTTTGCAGTTTATTGGGTGTTCTGGCCGGTTTTTCGGGCTGGGGGCAGAATATTCAGTTGTATGGTGCAGATTATCTTCCGCAGTCCCTTATGATGAATCCGGGGGTTGATGTAGATTACGATAAACATTTTGGTATTCCACTATTATCCGGGATACACGCCAAATTTGGTTCGACCGAGTTAACGGTTAATGATATCTTTCGAGATGATGCGTCAACTACCATCAATGATCGTATAGAACAGACTATTTTTTCGCTGTCGCGGAAAGATTACTTCACCATTAATGAGCAATTGGAAATCTTGAGTGCCGGCTGGCGCAATAGAAAAGGAAATTATCTCTCTGCAGGATGGTATCAAGAAACTGATGTTATCGTTTATTTCCCTAAAGATCCGGCAGTTTTGGCTTATGAAGGTAATGCGAGAAATTTGGGTAAATCGTTCGATCTAGGAGATCTTTCGGCACGTGGGGAAGTGGTTTCAGTACTGCATTTTGGGATCAATAAAAAAGTATCACGGGATTTGAGCATAGGGGGAAGAGTAAAATTATATTCCAGTATGTTCAATGCGACAAGTACCGGTAATGAAGGTCGGTTTTCAACCACGCGAACCCCAGATGGCAATAATTTTTACAGACATAGTCTTAGGGGGCTCGATGCTAGTTTTAAAATGTCTGGCGTTGATGACTTTAGGGATTTCGAGCCGGCAGATGCACTATCCAGTTCCTTGTTTGGCGGCAATTATGGGCTAGGAGTAGACGTAGGCTTCAGTTATAAATGGGATCGCCAATGGCGGGTTACCGCAAGTCTGGTAGATCTGGGTTTTATTTACCATAGCAAGAACACCAGGGAAATTTCGGCCAGTGGTAATTATGAATTTGATGGGATTGGTTTTATTTATCCCACTGTTACCGAGACAAACGATGAACCTCCGTATTATGACCAACTTGTCAACGATTTTAAGGCGAATGTGGACTACGGTAATGAAACCGGTGTTTCTTACGCCACTATGCGGCCTACAAAATTTTATTCGTCCTTAGAATACAGGTTTGGCGAGCCTTTGGTATGCAATTGTCTTAATCCCGAAGACGATACCTATCGTTTTCGTACGGGGCTCACGCTTTTTGCCGTGAATAGGCCACGATTCCCGCAGGCATCGCTTACGGGTTATCTGGACGCGCGGTTGCTCAATTTTTTGCATACCAAACTTACCTATACCGTAGATCCATATACAGCCACTAATATAGGTTTTCTGGTTTCCGCACAAATTGCTAAATTTAATCTTTATATTTCAGCAGATAATGTGCTGGGTTATCAAAACCTGGCCAAAAGCAATACGGCGGCCTTACAGTTGGGCATGCAATTTATAATCAATTCAAAATAATAAAATGAAAAATATAATTACCTTTTTAGGTGCAGTGCTCCTCACTTTACATGTGCAAGCGCAAGATTTAAGCGAATATAAGTATATTATCATACCGCAACAATTCAGTTTTCAAAAGGA
>JBDNGW010000397.1:0-6099 GCA_041689735.1 Leeuwenhoekiella sp.
AGCTCGTTCATGTTTTAATTGGTTTAAAGTTTACTAAATTATAATTGGATTTCATAGTATCCGGTTTAGTGTGTTATTACGAAATCTAAGTATCACTTTGATTTCGTCAAGAGTTTCTTATTTTGTCGCAAAGCGGAATCAGCATCTGATTGCTATGGTTTTCCGGAGAGAAACGTCGTTACTTCTCCACCGGCGGACTGTGTGACTGGATGAACGTCGGAAAAACAAATCGGCGCACAAAGTCATGCAGTAAATCGGGTACGAAATACGTGTCCCGCGTGGCATCGGTTGCATCGGCGTCTCGTCGGGAAAACTATCAGCTTTGCCTCAGCAACCAACGGACAACATTATGCTTCAACTTCCGGTACATCGGGTTCCAATGCGCTGTCAGAAGATGACCCGGTTCCAAGTAACAGACTCGGCCTTGCCCATATTCGTAGGCCCAAACTGCGGGAGCAGTCGTACCCATGTCTTTACCCTCGTGGGTATGGTGGAGACCATCCTCATTTACGGACTCCATTAAGACGTACGCTGGATCCTTGTCGTACTCCATGAAATGCTGCTCGTCAGTGACGACAAAGTCGGTAATCCCCTCCATAATCGGATGATCTGATTTTTTCACCCTGACCTTGAAGGGCCGGATGGCCGGATGTCCGGCATAGGCGGCGCCAAGGACGTCACGAAAGTCGGCATTGCTGCTCCCCACGTCCGTGACGTTGTGGAAGAACAGTGCCGAACCGCCGTTCTGGACGAAATCACGGACGGCCTTGCCTTGGTGCGGTTGCATCCAGGACGTCATTTCGCCCGTCGTGGGCTCCAGAGGCGGCTCGCTGACGACAGGGTAGTCTTTTCCCAAGTATTCTACCGTTTCCCTTTCTCCGCCGAGGGGTCCAAAGCCGCTGGGAAAGATGCGGCCGTCGCGATGGACGATGAGCATCCGGTAACCTTGCAGCGTCTCAGCGTTAAGAGATGTGTAGTCGTCAGTCATCTTGACTGATATACCCATGTCCTTAACGATGTCGCGAGTCAGCGCCGTGCGGATGTACTCGGAGTTGTGATAGTGGTCGCCCATAAGAGCAAACACCGTGGCTTTCTCCGTGGCTTTCTCCGGGGCAAAAGCCGCCAAGGGGGAGGCTAGTACTACTCCAGTTGTTAGTCCTGTCATCGTCCAGATGGCTGATCGCCTCGTGATAACCTTTTTTGGTAAAGATGGTTTTGGTTTCATACGAAATTTTGATTTAAAGTTTACTAAATTATAATGTGTTATTACGAAATCTAAGTATCTCTTTGATTTCGTCAAGAGTTTTTTATTTTGTCGCAAAGCGGAATCAGCATCTGATTGCAAAGGTTTTTCGAAGAGAAACGTCGTTACTTCTTCTCCACCGGCGGACTGTGTGACTGGATGAACGCTGAAAAAATAAATCGGCGCACAAAGTCATGCAGTAAATCGGGTACGAAAAACGTGTCTCGCGTGGCATCGGTTGCATCGGCCGTCGTCACGACCAAAAGATCCAACTCGGGATACACGCCGATTAATTGCCCGCGGTGTCCATAAGCAAAGTAGCCATGCACGTCTTGATCGCCCTGTGCGGTCTGCACAATGTCCGAGCGTCTTCGAACCCAGTTCAGGTATCCGTAACCTTTCTGTCGATCGAACTCCACTCGGCGTTCTGTGGCCGCTTGTACCCACCCGGGCGGCAGTAATTGTTTGTCTTCCCAGCGCCCATCCCGCAGCAATAAGTAGCCGAGGCGCGCCATATCTCTGGTCGTTATATGGAGGCCGTTGGCACCTTCGGGAACCCCGTGGGACCCCTTTTCCCATTCGGTAACGTGAATACCCAGTGGGCCAAATAGATACTCTTGTGCCAAGGCAGGGACGTCAGACGCAGCCCCCGCCACCCCTTGTTTGGCTAGCCTGTCCAGAATGGCCGTTAACAGGTTCGGCGCATAGTTGCTGTACTCAAAGACCGTGCCGGGGGGCGATTGGGGCTCCTCTTTAAGGAGTAGGCTTACGTCCGCAAAGCTACTACTGTTTCGCACGCCCGAGCGGTGGGTCAGCACGTCTTCCAGAGTCAATGCCGCGAGCTTTGGGTGAACCGAGTATTCGGGCAATAAATCAGCCACGCGCTGGTTCACGCCTTCAATCCACCCCTGCTGCACGGCAATACCCAACAGCGTCGCAACAAACGTTTTGGTGACGGAATAAACATGGTTGGGAGTTTCGGCAGTTTGACCGTGGAAGTAGGACTCGGACACAATGTACCCGTGCCGAATCACGAGCAAGCTGTAGCCGCTAGGAAAAAGACGCGGATAGATTTGTTCCGCTTCCTTCAACGCTGCGTTGTCCATGCCTATGGCTTCAGGGTTGGCTTCGGACCAAGCGATTGTGGGCCATGCCCCCGGAGCCTGTTGCATTTGAGTCTGCGAAGCACCTCGACTAACACAAGCCAACGTCAACAGGACAACATAGCAACCCAGACGCCTTGTATGATTAAAAAAACCCAAAAGACGAGCCTGGCAGCTATGACCTTTCTGCTGCATATCCTCACTTCTACTTTCTTGTATCATTCGCATCCCGTTTTCTATTATGTACATGATTATTACTCCGATTTACTTGTCATTTGTCTGCCGCGTGAGCCATCTTACCGAGTTGCGAATCAGCCGCTGTATCATTGGGTGTCCCAGCGCCTCTGGCGTGTGTCCGGGCGCGAGGTAGACAAATCGTCCCTTTCCTATCTCCCGCCACCAGCCGGCCGGGGCGGATTTGTTTGCGTCCGAGATATTTCGCATCAGCAAGTGCTCGCGATCCCCATAGTATTTGCTCATGTGCTGCTCGTCGAAGGTCCTGAAGTCCTCAACGCCGGCCGTAATAGGGTGATCTTTGTTCTCGATTCGGATCATAAACTCTTCCGGAGCCGGATGGCCGCCGTAGTCCCCTCCGAAAATCTCGTAGTAGGGTCCGTCTGCCGGGTAGAGGCCGTGCGAGTTATGCAGCGCCAGAAACCCGCCACCGTTATGCACGAAGTCCGAGACGGCCTGCTGCTGCTCTTCGGTCATCCACTTCTTCTCCGATCCGCTCTCGTAGCCGTTCGGCCAGATATTGCCGTCCTTGAAGAAGATCAGCAGATCGAAGTCCTTCAGAGCCTCGGCGGTCAGCGCCTCAGGGTTTTCGATGTAGACGACTGGGATGTTCTCAAGTGCCAGCGCGCCCATCAGGCCATTACGGATGTGAACCGGCGAGTGAAAGCGGTCTCCGATTAACGCCAGAGCACGCGGCCGATGGGTCGACATGTAGACCTCGGAGGTGTTCTGGGTCTGGGCGGAGAGCACGGTCGCTAGGCTGAACGCCATAGCGAAAAGAACGAAAAATCGGGTCATTACTCTACTCCTTTTCGGTAAAGATGGTTTTGGTTTCATACGAAATTTTGGTTTAAAGTTTACTAAATTATAATTGGATTTTCTAAATAGTAACAAGAAGAAGCTTTGTTATACTTTTTTTCATTATATTTTCACCAATTTTTCTTGTATTGTGTGCTTTTTGAAATCACACACATTAGCATTAGCACAATACATAATATATACTATAAAAAAATACTAAACCCTTAAAAAAAACTAAAATATTTTTGATATTCGCACCAATTTTCTCATTGGCCAATTTGGATTTTGTCGGTCGGTCGAAGGGGCATTAACTGTACATCTGAATTTTTGATGCTCCCTCTTTTTAAGGCAAATAGAATGACAAAATCTTCGTTGAACCCAACGGGTCATCGTTATAGATAATCCTAGGCCTTAGCTGCCTCTACATATCCCTTTCCCTTTGGAGTTCTTTTATGCCAATAGGATGCCAGGATAGAACCTGTAATGTTCATCACGGGGCCAAAGATGGCGGGTGCGAGCCCCATAGTGGCAATCTTTCCAAGAGAATTTGCGATTCCTGCAGCCAATCCCCCATTTTGCATCCCCACTTCCAAGGCAATCGTTCGGCAATCCTGTTCCGTCAGTTTTAAAAGGCGTGCATACCAGTAACCCAAGAGGTAACCAAAGACGTTATGTATAAGAACCAAGAGAAATAATAGTCCACCTATGTCCAAAAGATTATCCCTGCCCGCGGCAGTTATAATTATGATGATTATGCCAATGGCCAACATAGAGGTTATCGGCAGGGCTTTGTCTAGCCATTTGGCCTTTCCTCCGAGAATTTTGTTGAACAGCAAGCCTGCCCCAATCGGCAGAATGATCATTTGTACAATACTCCACATCATGGCCAACACATCGATTTCCACAAATTCCCCTGCCATCAATTTCATGAGCAACGGTGTCACAAACGGGGCGAGCAGCGTAGCGATGGAGGTGATCGTAATAGAAAGTGCCAGATTGGCCTTTGCCAAATAGGACATAACATTGGAGGCCACCCCACTGGTCAATGTCATTAAGTTAAGAGATAATTAAATAAAAATCATTGGGTTACGAACCAAAAATTGGTTCTTTGTAATTGCAAAAAAACCAAACCCAATGATTGAGACAAATATAAAAATAATAGGAGAGTTAAAAGAATTTTTAAACATTATAAATTACGATTCAGAACTAAAAGAATTGTTCACTGAAAAATCTTCTGATTTTAGTAGACACAGGAAACTGACATTTAACAGAACGGTCTTATTGATACTCAATATGCTCAAACGAAGTTTAGCAATTGAAGTTCGAGAATTTTTTGAATTAATTGAAAATGATACTATTACCTGTACAAAGTCAGCATTTACTATTCAGAGAATGAAGCTGAAATCTTCACTTTTTGAAGTATGGAACAAGCTATTTGTAGATTGTTTCTATAATTATTATGGTAAAAAAGTCAAAAAGTGGAACAATTTTTTGCTAATAGGCGTTGATGGTTCAACCACCTATTTATTTAATAAACAAGAAAGAGGTCAGAAACTATTTTGGAGTTCAAGAAAATCAGTTTACGGAAACACCAATAGCCAGAGTTATGAAATTTTATGATGTACTGAATAAGATAAATATATTTTCAAAAATTTGTCCCATAAAAATATCCGAACAAAGCATTGTAGCCCATCATATAGAGAAGCTTCCTGAGAATAGTTTGTCAATTTACGACAGAGGTTTTCCCAGTTTTGCACTGATTTATTTGCATATAAATCAAGAAAGAATGCGATATTTTGTTATGCGCAGCAAGGCAAGTTTCAATAAACAGGTCATAGCATTTATGAACAGCCCTGAAAATGATATCATTGTGGAAATGTTTCCAAAAGAGAAAGCAATTGAAAAACTGCGCCAATATGGGTATTGTGTAAAAAAAAACATCAATTAAAGTTCGGATGGTAAAAGCGGTGTTAAACACAGGTGAAATTGAGGTTTTACTAACCAATTTATATGATCAGGATACCTACAAAACAGCCTGTTTTAAAGACTTGTATTATATGAGATGGGGAGTTGAAACGAGCTATAGCGGAGATAAAAATTCTCAGCAATTAGAGCAATTTAGTGGTCATACCGTTTGTAGTATTAAACAAGATTTTTATTCTTTAATTTTTGTTGCAAATTTGCAAAGTCTTATAGAGAAACAATGTGAACCGTTTTTAGAAAAGAAAAATAAGCAACGAGTCCATAATTATAAAATCAATAAAAACATTAGTATCGGAAGTATGAAAAACAAAATAGTATTGCTGTTTTTTACCGAAAAACCACAAAATATTTTGCTTCATCTGCAAAGTTTATTTGAACAAAATACTGAACCAATAAGGCCTAACAGAAGCTATTCACGAAAAATGTGTAAAAAGAGCCCTAGATTTAAAACATTAACTAATTAGTCAAGCCTTAAAAAGCTTTTTTCAGGCAAATTATTTTGTAAATGATAGATTCACACCAGTAATATAGTTCTTGCAAAAACTGACAATAAGAGAATTTCCACTTGTTGATCATCCTTTTAAAATTGAATGCAGATGCAGCAAGCATAATATTGATGTTATCACCTACAACTCCTTTGTAGAAGTTTCTTCCCAATCGATAATCTGTCTTAAGATGTCCTATTACGGGTTCTATTGCGGCTCTTTTCTTATGAGCTTGTTTTAATATTTTGAGTTA
>JBDNGW010000398.1:0-2448 GCA_041689735.1 Leeuwenhoekiella sp.
TTTAAAATTAGGATAATTTTTTGCAAAAATCGAAAATAATAGCACTTTAGAGAATAAAATATTGGCTCCTATAGAAATTCGACACCTAAATTGTCAGCTAACCATTTCAACTGATCATTCTTAAACTATAAATTAGCAATTCTTTTAATTTCTACAATCATGGCCTGGGCAACTTCGTCTGCTTTCTGCTGCGAACCCGCTTCGGTATAAATACGTATAATAGGCTCTGTATTTGATTTGCGCAAGTGTACCCAGTGGTTTTCAAAGTCAATTTTGACCCCATCCACCGTACTTACTTCTTCATTTTTATACTGCTCTGCCACTTCTTCAAGGACCTTATCGACATCCAATTGAGGTGTGAGCTGTATTTTATTTTTGCTCATAAAATAAGAAGGATAGCTATCGCGCAAGGCACTTACCGCAATTTTCTTTTTGGCCAAATGGGTAAGAAACAGCGCCACGCCCACTAAGCTGTCGCGCCCATAATGCAGTTCGGGATAAATGATCCCGCCGTTGCCCTCGCCACCTATCACGGCGTCTTTATCTTTCATTAATTGAACGACGTTGACCTCCCCCACCGCACTGGCAAAATATTCCCCGCCATGCTTTTCGGTGATATCGCGAAGGGCACGAGAGGAAGATAAATTAGAGACCGTATTGCCTTTTTGCTCGCCCAACACATAATCTGCGCAGGCAACCAAGGTATATTCCTCGCCAAACATTTCCCCTTTTTCAGTAATAAAAGCGAGACGGTCCACATCAGGATCTACCACAATGCCCAGATATGCATGTTCTTTTACAACAAGTTTGCAAATATCGCCCAGATGCTCTTTTAAAGGCTCCGGATTATGCGGAAACTCACCGGTAGGATCGCAATATAATTTTACGGCCTCAACACCCAGACGTTCTAATAAAAGCGGTATAGCAATTCCTCCGGTGGAATTTACACCGTCAACGACCACTTTAAAGTTGGCCGCGGCAATCGCATCAGTATCCACCAGATCGAGTTCCAACACTTCATCAATATGGATATCTATATAGGCATCATTTTTGAGGATTTCGCCGAGATGATCCACTTCGGCAAAATCAAAAGCATTGGCTTCGGCTATTTGAAGGATTTTTTCGCCTTCGGCGCCGTTGAGGAATTCCCCTTTCGAATTGAGCAGTTTAAGTGCGTTCCATTGTTTGGGATTGTGGGATGCGGTGAGAATGATACCGCCGTCAGCGTGTTCCAATGGTACGGCAATTTCTACAGTGGGCGTTGTGGAAAGATCAAGATCTATAACATCTATCCCCATTCCATTTAAGGTATGCATGACCAATTGCTGGATCATATTGCCCGAAATACGCGCGTCCCGACCTATGACCACCCGGTAACTATCTTTACTGCGCTGCTGCTTGAGCCACGTACCATAGGCCGCGGCAAACTTAACGGTATCTAGTGGAGTTAAGTTCTCGCCGGGTTTTCCGCCTATGGTTCCGCGTATTCCTGATATTGATTTTATTAAGGTCATCTAGTGTATTTTTATAATTTGAAGGTGCATTCTCTTTTATCTCCGAAGCCCCTAAAATAAAATATACTTGGCAAACTCTACCACATTATATAAGAAATAAGGTAAAAAATTGGGTTTTTATGCTAAAATCAGCTAATCCGAGGAAAGATTTGTAAGCTGTTATTCAATTGCCTTTCTAATAGAATTGAGAATAACTATATTAATCGGAGTTTTAAAATGAATACATTTCCCTGCCAGAAAAATGAAAAGCACCTTCTATAGCGGCATTCTCATTACTATCGCTACCGTGTACCGCATTCTCTGCCATAGAACTTGCATATAATTTCCTGATTGTCCCTTCTGCGGCATCGGCAGGATTTGTGGCCCCTATAAGTGTCCTAAAATCTTCTACGGCGTTTTCTTTATGTAAAATTGCAGCCACAATGGGACCGCGGGTCATAAATTCTACCAATTCGCCAAAAAACGGTCGCTCTTTATGTACCGCATAAAAAGTCTCTGCATCCTGCTGACTCATCGTAGTAAGTTTCATTGCCACAATGCGAAAACCGGAAACATTTATTTTTTCCAAAATTCCACCTATATGCCCGTTTTCCACTGCATCGGGCTTAATCATGGTAAATGTCTTATTTGTTGCCATTTGTTGGTTTTTTTTTTACTTCCGCCACTGCGGAAATTTGGTTTTTAAAAATCGGTGCAAAAATAGTGTTTTCAAGTAAGTTGACACAATTCTTTCTAAATTATTGAATCAATAGTTTTGCTCCATTTCTTCTAGCGTTTGTGCCTGCGCCCCAATGATTTGGAAAACGACCTTATTATTGTCTAAATCGATATGAACAACGCCAAAACTTCGTTGTGCGATCACTTTCCCTACGCGATACTTATTCGGTTCACCTGTAAAAGCGGTGTAGGCATGCGTAAGTCCGCTAGATGTAAA
>JBDNGW010000399.1:0-2370 GCA_041689735.1 Leeuwenhoekiella sp.
AGTGACCGAATTATAGGCAGTTATTTTGTTCATCAACAAGGCGAAAAACGCAGACATAGCCGTAGCTATGGCGAGTATTTTCAACGCAGTTGCTGGGCAAAAGAACCCATAGAAATGGGCAGGTTATTTCTAAACAGATCCATAGTCTTAATGCATGTTTAAAACGGTTGAAAAGTTTTCAGGTTAACGCTTGTAACAAATCGATTTATTTAGTTATCAAAATCCACAAAAGAAAACCTAAACATTCGCCGAATATCTGTTCAAAAGAGCAAAACAATAATTAACTTCATTATTCACGTTTCGCGGAGGTTAACCAATGGTAAAAATTCAAAATTAGATTTATGGGCAGAATTATTATAGTTTGTGGCGTTTCGGGCTCTGGAAAGACCACTATAGGCCAATATTTATCAAACCGCGTCAATATACCCTTTGACGATACCGATGCTTTTCATCCAGAAGCCAACATAGAGAAGATGAAAGCCGGCCATCCGCTCAATGATGAAGATAGGCAACCATGGCTAGAGGCGCTGGCAAATGCGATGGTTGGGTGGGAGCAGGATAAAGGTGCAGTATTGGCATGTTCTGCACTTAAGGAAAAATATCGAAAAACACTTCAAAAAGGAGCAAGTGAAAAAATCATATGGATCATGCTTGAGGGTGATTTTGAGCTTATAAAAGAACGCATGACCAAAAGGGCAAATCACTTTTTTGACCCAAAAATGTTAGAATCACAGTACAAAGCTTACGAGCGACCCGATTATGGCTACTTTTTTGACGTAAAAAATTCCCCCCAGGAAATCATTGACGCAATCGTTGCAACATTAAATGACAACAACGAGCTTCATGGATTATAGTCTACTCTTTGCGGTACTTTTCGGGATTGCGCTGTTATTGTTCCTTATTTTAAAGCTAAAACTTCAAGCCTTTCTTGCCTTACTCATTGTGTGCATCGTAGTCGGTGTCTTAGGCGGAATGGGGCCAGCTCCCATTCTTGAAAGTATCAAAGATGGAATGGGCGGAACGCTGGGTTTTGTGGCCACCGTCGTAGGTCTGGGATCTCTTTTTGGGGCAGTGCTCGAGTATTCGGGCGGGGCGCAGCAATTGGCACAGTATTTATTGCGCCGTTTTGGCGAAAAGAACGCGCCGTGGTCAATTATGCTCACCGGTTTTATGGTAGCTATTCCCGTTTTTTTTGATGTAGCATTTATTATTTTGATCCCATTAATGTATGCATTGCAAAAGCGCACCGGTAAAAGTCTCTTGCTTTACG
This sequence comes from Leeuwenhoekiella sp., assembly GCA_041689735.1. Classification (GTDB taxonomy): domain Bacteria; phylum Bacteroidota; class Bacteroidia; order Flavobacteriales; family Flavobacteriaceae; genus Leeuwenhoekiella. The sequence continues at coordinate 1,271 of JBDNGW010000399.1, forward strand.
CGCTGCCCTTACTTGCCGGTCTTGCAGTAACACATGCCTTTATACCGCCAACTCCCGGTCCCATTGCGGTGGCAGATATTCTCGATGCCAATCTGGGTTGGGTGATTGTTTTTGGTTTTATCGTGGGGCTGCCCTGTGCGGTACTGGCTGGGCCTGTTTTTTCCAGGTTTATTTCAAAAAAAATATATATAGAAGCCCCTCAAGAAGAGGGAAAATCGCTTGCAGAAGTTAAAAATCCACCGCCTGTGGGAATCATCTTGGGCATTATCTTTCTTCCCATTGTTCTTATCGTTACTAATACCGCACTGAGCAGTCCCATGGCCGCAAGCTGGCAGTTGCCCCAATGGCTGCTGTATGTTACAACTTTGCTGGGTCATCCTTTTACGGCACTTATACTGGCCAATATTATCGCGTGGTATGTGCTGGGTGTTCGCCGGGGCCGTTCTAAACAAGATTTGCTTGATATATCTACAAAAGCCTTATATCCTGCTGGGGTAATTATCCTTTTAACTGGCGCAGGGGGCGCTTTTAAACAAATACTCATTGACACCGGCGCGGGAACGATGATTGCCAATTCGCTGAGCAGTGATTATTTCCCTCCGGTTATATTTGGTTTTATCATTGCGGCAATTGTGCGCGTCATGCAGGGCTCATCCACGGTTGCCATGATCACCGCGGCAGGGCTAACGGCGCCTATTCTAACAGATACGGATTATGGGGAGATCAAGACTGCCATTCTTGTAATTGCAATAGCCTCAGGCGCCAGTATATTCTCACATGTCAATGATAGTGGTTTCTGGCTTGTAAAAGAATATCTGGGCCTTACCGAAAAACAAACCTTTAAATCCTGGTCCATTTTGACTAGTATTATTGCTTCTGTGGGTCTTTTTTGTTGTCTGCTTCTGTGGTTTTTGCTTTAATGGCACTTTCTTCTGCAGCATCTTTAACGATTCGGAAGGGGAAATCTTTCTCACCGCCATAAAGTTTAATTTCCTGAATATCGGCTGGCATATAGTAGCCATTATCTTCAAGTGCCTCTTTCACGCAGCGTACCACATTTCCCTTTGTAATCAATGCCATCCTTCTGAAATCTTTGGTAT
>JBDNGW010000400.1:0-3221 GCA_041689735.1 Leeuwenhoekiella sp.
TAAATGACCAATATATGCAAAATTATTTGGACGAATTTTGCTACAAATTCAACAGAAGATATTTTGGCGACAAATTATCGGATAGACTATTAATAGCTGCTCTTGAAACGACTTGGTATTAGTTGCGGATAGTCATATATTCCTATATAGATACTGGTGCAGCGGTAGGATCATTGTACCGTACAGAACGGGGTACTGCTCTCAGTCAAGGTACACTTACCTACGCCATTCCGGTGCCAAATGGTACGTATACCATAAGTACCTACCATGCCGAATTGTGGTGGGGTAAAAAAGGAGGTAAGGCAACAGCAGCTAAGCGTGTTTTTGATATCCTTATCGAAGGAAATCTGGTCAAGGACAACTTTGACATCTTCAAAGAATTCAATAATAGGCCAACCAAGCTATCGTTCTACAATATTATTGTAACAGATGGTGTGCTGAACCTAAATCTTCCTGCAAGTGTTGATAAATCAACGATCTCAGGTATTGCCATAGAGGGCACATCGCTGAACGAAGCTCCTATAGCAGCTATTTCAGCTACTCCAAAAATGGGCACCGCTCCATATGAGGTAAGCTTTAACAGCAATAGCTCTACTGATGATAAGGGTATCGTAAGCTACCGTTGGGACTTTAAGGACGGAGCGATTTCCACATTAAAGAATCCTAAGCATGTATTTACCACAGCAGGTGTATACAATGTAAGCTTAAGGGTTACAGATGGGGAAGGTCTGGTAGATACCGAAGAGGTGATCATTGGGGCAATGGGCTGCAACGCCGTGCCACAGCCATGGTCATCTACAGATGTAGGTGCTGTCGCAGCTGCCGGTGCTACCTGCTTCTTTGATGGTCAGTTTAACGTGACCGCTTCTGGAGCAGATATCTGGGGCGGTAAGGATGAATTCCACTTTGTATATCGTCAACTTACTGGAGATGGTGAGATCATCGCCCGCGTCAAAGGCTTGAGCAACGTAGCAAACTGGAGTAAAGCAGGTGTGATGATGCGCGCCAGTACCGCAACCGGTGCTAAGCATGCGTTCATGACCCTGGCACCAGACCCTACGTTTTCTGGTGCTGGTAAATACGGTTATGGCTTCCAGAGCAGAAGCACTACCAATTCAGGATCTACCAGTAATACACCGAGGATACTGCCCAATGCCGCACTTCCTTACTATGTGCGACTTGTACGTACAGGAAATACCTTTACCGGTTACATTTCCCAGACAAATGGTGACTGGACTCAGGTAAGCAGTGCGATCATAAGTATGGATGCTACCGTACAGGTAGGTCTTGCTACCACCTCGCATAAAGATGGCACGATTGCAGAAGCTATCTATGACGATGTGAGCGTGAGAAACGCCAACCAAAGCAGTATGATTACCGCTGCCCCCAGAATAGGGAAAGCACCGCTAGATGTTGATTTTAAAGGCACCGAAAAACGTGCGAATATAGATCCTTTGCTAAGCTATTTCTGGGAATTTCAGGATGGGCAGACCTCTACAGAGATCAGTCCCAAGCATACCTTTAAGGAAGCAGGTTTCTATCCCGTAAGTTTGACTGTAAAAAGGGATAAAGAAGTACTTTATCAAAATACTGTTGAGATCAGTGCAGATGGTAGAGGTAAGGCGAGTGCAGATGAGCTTGAAGCCGCCCTATTTGGCACGCGCATGTATCCTAACCCTGCCACAACACGGGTAACACTTGAAGTTGCAAACGAGGCAAAAAGTATTACCAAGATAGTGGTCTTCGATATTAGAGGAAGGCTCGTGCTTGATTTTGATGCCGAAAAGGTCAAAACAGGAAATCGTTATGATCTGAATGTTGAAAGTCTGGAAGCTGGAGTTTATATGCTCCGCATCTCAGGTGATCAAGGAATCGTTGAGCAGAAACGACTCCTCATAAAAGAGTAATAATTGTAGTTTAGTTTTAGTGAAAAAAGGGGCCGTAATTGGCCCCTTTTTATTGGTAAAACTCTATTTTGAAAAGTTGGGAAGCAATGAATTCAAAATAGATAGTTGAACTAATCCCTCCTTTTCATCGGGATCTCAGGTGTAATACCAATTTGAACATTTAATGTCGTTATATTTACGTATATTTAAGGATGGCAAAACCACGCGAATTTCCGATAAAAGAAGGTACCTTAGAATTAAAGTCACTTCGTAAAAAACAATCAAGTCACAGGTTTGAGAAACGGGTAATCTGGTTGGAATCGATCCAAGGCAAACGTTTTAAGACCAGAAAGCAACTGGCAGAGTATCTGAATATCAGTCCAAAGACCCAAGAGCGCTGGACCGGGCAGTATATCAGTCATGGCATCGAAGGCTTATTGACGGATGCACCGAAAAACCTGAAGTCAAGGATCATAACCCAAGAGATCCATGATGGATTGCAAAAACGGGTAAACTCAAGTACAGACCCCTTTTTAGGTTATTGGGATGCCCAAGCGTGGGTTTCCCGACAATATGGTGTAGAGGTCAAATACCATTTACTGCGCCATTACCTGATACAGCATTTTAAAACAAAGCTCAAGAGCCCCCGTAAATCCCATTATAAAAAAGATGCACAGGCTGAAAAAGCTTTTTTAAAAACTCCCTGATACGCTAGAGAACATTAGATTAGATCTAAATAAAGATAAGTATCAGGACATAAGCCTGTATTTTCAGGACGAGGCCAGATTTGGAATGATGAACCATTTGGGAAAATACCTGACGGCCTTGGGCATAAAACCAATCGTTACCTACCAGCATGTTTTCAAGACCACGCACCTCTATGGGAGCTATTCGCCCATAAATGGGGATGGTTTTGTTTGGGAGATCAATGGGGTGAGCACCGAGATATTCGAGGCTTACCTAAAAGAATTTTCCCTGTACAGACCAAAAGGATATAAGATCGTGGTCATTGATAATGCAGGTTTTCATTCCACAAAAAACATAGAGGTGCCAGATAATATATACCTGCTGAGGATCCCCCCATATAACCCAGAACTAAATCCGTGCGAACAAGTATGGCAATATATCAAAAACCGTTTCAAAAATCAGCGCTTCGAGACCATGGAAAGTTTAAGGCAATGGCTGCACGAAATGGTGTGCGAGATGAAAGCCGAAACAATCAAATCAATTACGGGAAACCATCACTATCTTGATGCATTCATAACGACATTTAAAATTTAAATTGGTATAATACCTCGAAGCTCGCGTCGGGAAGTAAAAAATTTTATCCACTAA
>JBDNGW010000401.1:0-3617 GCA_041689735.1 Leeuwenhoekiella sp.
AGAAGTGCTTTTATCCCAAGAATACGTATATGGCGATGTTCCTCCTGAAGCTATTACCGTTGATACGCCATTGGCCCCTCCATAACATTTTACCGGAGTATTTTCAATTTCCGTTGCTGTTAGCGCATTTATTGGCTCAGTAATCGCAAAAAGGATTATTTCCTCGCAATCATTAGCGTCAATAATTGTAACCGTATGCGGTCCGGCAGTTAAATTTGTGACTGTAGCGACGTTTGAAGGTGGACTGTTATCCCAGGAATAAGTATAGGTTGGTGTTCCGCCAGAAGCTATTACTGTCGCTACTCCACTGGGATCTCCCTTACATTTTACCGGAGTGGTAGTTAGTGTTGCTGTTAATTCACTTTGCGGCTCGAAAATCGTTACTTCAACCAGGTCTGGATTTGTACAACCGTTTGCGTCTTTTATTGTAACAGTGTGCAATCCTGCATCTAAATTTGTAGCCTCAGCAGTTGTAGCACCAGTATCCCAAACATAAGTATATGGTGGTGTTCCTCCAATAGCTGTCACTGTTGCTTTTCCATCATTCCCTCCCTTACATTTTACCGGACTTAGCTGCACTGCTACTGCCGTTATAACATCTGGCTCAATTATTTCAAAAGATTTCTCAATAAAACAAGTTAGTGATTCTGTGTCTGTTAATACTACTTTGTATGTCCCAGGTCCAAGATTACTAATCGATGTTTTATTCGACCAAGAAGAATTAAGCTGGCCATTTAAGAACCATTCTGTTTGTAAAATGCTGGGATAAATTTCGTGTTTTATCGATATAGCACCATCACTATCTCCAAAACAAGATAAATATTGTATTAAAGGTGATGCGTCAATTATCTCAATTTGTACCGTTTTTTCAATAATAGAAACCAAATAGGGATTAGAAGATGCTGGCGGTGTTGATTGATCAGTAACTACCAAACTATAATCTCCCGGAGATAAACCAAAGATGTCAAGCGACCCTTGTTTGGTTGAGTCAAAAATTCCGGATCCTGTATAAGTCCACTTATACGTTAAAAGACCCGTACCTGAAGCTGTTAACCCGCTTATTGCCCCATCATTAGCATCAAAACATGACTCATCCTTAACTAACTTAGACGAATCATTTATGATTACCTGTCCATTTGCAATGGCAAAAATAAAAAAAATAAAAAATCGTAATATCTTAAATCTATTTCCAAGCATATGTTAAATTTAAGCGAATATATATAAAATTATAAATTTTATGAGTAATAATTGTTGAAAAAACTTGATTTATGTCATATTAACGTATTTTAAACACAATACGTATACTATTTTATGATTCATTTTAAAATAGTTAAAAAAAACCTCCAACAGCAATATCCTAAAAACAAAACACTTTCATTGTTCTTATGCCTCTTGTTAGTACTCATTTTCCAAATCAGATGATATTGTCTTGCAGTCTCGCTTCGCTCTTTTTGTCGTGCAGTCGTGCGGTCTTTTCTTTATACTTTGTTCTTTGTTCTTTCTCCTTAACTTTTTCAATTCAAAATATTGCTTCATTTCCCAACGCGCCAGCTGGTATCTGCGCTCCAACCCGCCCATAGCTCTCGCTATGTCGCACTAAAAATGTGTATCACACATTTTTTTACGCTCTGTCCCCCTTTGGGGGCTAGGGGGGCCTATTGAATCGCCCTAATTACATCGTGTTTGGTGATGATGTGAAATTTATTATTTCCTAAATCCACCAAAACAGCGCTGTTTTCACGGTTGATGAGTTTTGAAATTTTATCGATGGAAGTGTCGCTTTTCACGATTGGAAAGGACGCACCCATAACCTCTTTTATGGGTTTACTGGCAATGTCTTTATCGTCGAAATACAAGCGAAACAAGTCAGTTTCATCAACAGAACCCACAAATCCGTCCACATCGGTTACCGGAATTTGGGAAATGTCGTTATTTCGCATGCGCTCAATGGCATGGGAAACCAGTTCTTCCGTTTTTACGGTAATCATCGGAGTATCTATCCGGTCTCTGATTAAATCGATGGCCACCTTTTTCTCCTCATCCAGAAAACCGCGTTCCCGCATCCAATCATCGTTAAATATTTTGGCCACATATCGGCTGCCGTGATCGTGAAACAACACCACCACAACATCGTCTTTTGTAAAATGCTCTTTTAACTGCAGCAAACCTTTTACTGCAGAACCTGCAGAATTGCCTACAAATATACCTTCTTCTTTGGCTATTTTACGTGTAAACACCGCTGCATCTTTATCGTTGACTTTGGTAAATCCGTCGATAATACTGAAATCCACATTTTTAGGCAATATGTCTTCTCCGATACCTTCAGTAATATAAGGATAAATTTCATTCTCATCAAAAATACCGGTTTCATGGTACTTTTTAAATACGGAACCATAAGTGTCTATTCCCCATATTTTAATGGCAGGATTTTTTTCTTTTAAATATTTTCCAACGCCAGATATGGTACCTCCGGTGCCCACGCCTGAAACAAAATGGGTTATTTTTCCTTCAGTTTGCTCCCAAATTTCCGGACCTGTTTGTTCATAATGCGCCAATGCATTTGACGGATTGTCGTATTGGTTCACGTACCATGAATTTGGCGTTTCTTCGGCCAAACGTTTTGAAACAGAATAATAAGACCTCGGATCCTCGGGCCCGACATTCGTCGGACAAACCACCACCACAGAACCGACAGCCCTTAAAATATCCATTTTTTCTTTGGATTGTTTGTCGCTGATGACGCAGATAAGTTTATAACCTTTAATAATGGCCACCAATGCCAATCCCATTCCTGTATTTCCTGATGTGCCCTCAATAATGGTGCCTCCGGGTTTTAATACACCTTGTTTTTCAGCATCCTCAATCATTTTTACGGCCATTCTGTCCTTTAAGGAGTTGCCGGGGTTAAAGGTTTCCACTTTGGCAAGTACCAAAGCATCGATTTCTTTGACGATTTTATTTAATTTAACCAATGGGGTGTTGCCTATGGTTTCTAAAATATTTTTAGCGTATTTCATTTTTTTAGTTTTCAAATGCAAATATAGGGTTTTTGGATTGTTGGTTTGTTGGTATTTTGGATTATTGGATTGTTAGAAACCCTTATTATTCTCTCTTTTCTTTTTCCATTGATGAAAAAGAAACAAAAAAATCTAGTCTGATGATCTTTTTCTGTAAAATAAATTAAAATTTTTTACCTTGCGCCAGCTGGCCCGTTCTCTAAAAACAGCTACCAGCTGTTTTCTTTACGCTCCGTCCTACCCAGACCGCTTTGGGTGTTTTGGGTTCTTCGCTATTCGCTCAGTAAAATGATTATTTTAAGCTCTTTGGGTTAGCTCCATCGGCCAACGCTAAAAATTTCATTATTTTACAACGAAAAAAATCATAGGACGGCTTTCTTTTGTTCTGAGTTTTGAATTGTTTGATTTTAGATTTTGAATAATTGATTATACGATCTTGCTGTATTGCTGTCGTGCGGGCTATTATGCTCAAGAAGTTACAATTTAGTGATTTTTACTTGATCAATTCCCCCTCTTGAGTGGTCCCGATAGTTATCGGGAAGGGGTGTGTTTTTCAAACTCATAAATATATTCTTCTAATGCACGTATAACATTTTCCAT
>JBDNGW010000402.1:0-4715 GCA_041689735.1 Leeuwenhoekiella sp.
CCCGTTGCTACGTGTTCTTTTGCTTGCCTACTGCGTTGAAAATACTCGTCATAGCTACGGCTATGCCTGCGTTTTTCGCCTTGTGGTCAAACAAAATAACTGCCTATAATTCAGTCACTTTATTTCTTAACAGATCCTAAGCGAAAGTATAACCGTAACTGCAAAATCAAACTAATGGGTTTCGATTCCCAATTCTCTGGTTCAAAACTTAAAATCCATTTCTGAAGCGCACTTCATAGGGATTACCCGGAGAAGTTGATTTTTTACCCAAAACCGGCAATTTTCGGCTTAATAGGAGTGTTTTCTGACCTTAAAAACCTAAAATCAATTTCGCCAGTGAAAAATAGATCAAAATACCGAAAATATCGTTGCTGGTGGTAATAAACGGGCCGGTGGCAATTGCGGGATCTATACCTCTCATGTGCAGGAGAATTGGAACAAAAGTCCCCACGAGCGCAGCTACAATGATCACTGAAAGCATGGCCACGGCAACCGTGCAGCTCAATAGCCAACCAAAACCCACGATTACACCAAAAGCTATGACGAGAATGCCAAGGATCAAACCATTAATAAGACCGATGCTCACCTCTTTGAGCAGGCGCAACCAAGGGCTGCCGGTCACATTATCATTGGCAAGGCCCTGCACGATGATCGCGCTTGATTGTACCCCGACGTTCCCCGCAACTGCCGCCACCAGTGGGGTAAAGAAGAAAAGTTCGGGATGCACGGTGAGCGCCCCTTGAAAACTTTGCATGATATTTACCGCAGCAAGACTGCCCACAAGGCCAAGCACCAACCATGGCAAACGGGCGCGTGTAAGCTGGAACACCGTATCATCTGCCTCCACATCTTCAGAGATTCCGGCGGCCATTTGATAATCTTTATCGGCCTCGTCACGTATAAAATCCACAATATCATCTATGGTAATTCGGCCTAATAGTACGCCCACATCGTTGACCACGGGTACCGCTTCCAGGTCATATTTTTGCATGAGCCGCGCCACTTCTTCGCCAGAATCGTGCACATTTACCGCATCAACATTAGGGATATAAATATCTGATATTTTTGCATCGGTATCCGAGGTGAGCAGATCTTTTAGGGAAAGCCGGCCAATGAGATGTTCCCTTTTATCCACCACATAAACCGAATGCACGCGGGTAACATTTTTCGCTTGAACGCGCATTTTACGCACGCATCCACCCACCGTCCAGGTTTCGCGCACACGTACAAGTTCACGGGCCATAAGTCCACCGGCCGAATTCTCGTCATAGCGCAACATCTCAATAATATGGCGCGCATGCTCTTCATCTTCTATGGCACCAATGACCTGCTGCTGGATCTCAGCGCTCAGTTCAGACAGAAAGTCGACCGCATCGTCCGAATCGAGTTGGTCGAGCTCTTCGGCGATTTCTTCCGGGGTCAGGTTGCTCAACAGTTCTTCCCGCAGGTCCTCATCGAGTTCCATAAGCGCTTCAGAAGTGGTACTGCTGTCCAGTAATTTTACCAGATGGGTTGCCTCATCGGTGTTCAGCTCATCAAGGATCTCGGCAATATCGGCAGGGTGCACCTCATGAAGAAGCTCAACTATACGCGGATCATCCCCAGCCTCAATAAGGAATTCTAACTGCTCGATGAGCTCTTCTGTGATTTCAAAAGCCATAAGTGAAAATCAGGGATGAATTATCGGTTCTGGGTGTGGCAAATATAGCTAAAGTAGCTAAGGGTTTGTAATGAAATAATCTATACATTTTGACTTGTTCTTTTGCACACTAACTTCGTTAAAAAGCCTCGCTTTAGCTACGGCTAAAGCTGCGTTTTTTGCCTCGCTATCGCACAAAATAACATTGTCAATTCTGTACACTTTATTTCATTTCAAACCCTAAGGGTAGACCACTTATTCTAGGGATGCTTATACCGTGTAAAGAGGACTATTCTCAATGGGTTATCTTTAAGATTGTGAAGTTTGAAAATGTTTACTTTTTTTATTGGTCTCAGGATTAGAATCCTTTGCAAAAGGGTGTGATAAAAATAGGCAAAAAACAGAAAAGTCAGTATCTTATTATTTCAAAATCGGATTGATATGAGCCAGTTAAGTTTTGCGGATATAGAGCTGGGGGCCAGCAGAAAGCCCAGTCGGGTAAGCCAAAAGTCGGAAAAGATTGAAACCATAGTGGATTGGCAATTGGTGCTCGAACTTGTACGGGCCGTGGACAAGACCAACAAAACAATCGGCGGTGCACCACACCGCAACCTGCTCACCAAGGTAAAGATGCTGTTTTTGCAGCACCTCTATAACCTGAGCGACCCTGAGCTGGAGGATCAGGTCAACGACCGCTTGAGTTTTCAGCGCTTTGCGGGGATAGACTACAGCACCAGTGTCCCAGATTTCACCACTATATGGCGCTTCAAGGAGGCCCTGATCAGGGAAGGCCCGATGGATAGGTTGTTTGATCTGGTACTTTTGATGATAGAGGACAAAGGGCTACTGCTCAAAAAAGGGACCTGTGTGGATGCCACCCTGATCCAGTCCAGCACAAGACCATTGAGCAAAGAACGTCGGTCGGAGCTGGAGAAAGCCCCATCGAGCCAGATAGACACCGATGTGGATTCCACGGCGAAGCGCGGCAAGAAGTATTTTGGATATAAAGGGCATATAGGCACCGATGTGGACAGCAAGATAATCCGTAAACGGAGCTTTACCTCGGCAAGGCCGCACGATTCGCGGGAAAAGGACAATTTATTGAGCGGTGATGAAAAGGCCATTTTCGGGGATAGTGCCTACAGCAATAGGGCCGATAAACAAAAAGCACGCAAAGATGGCGTACATTATGGTGTGCTGGACAAGGCAACGCGCAGCAAAAAACTATCGGCCAGCCAGAAAAAAAGGAACAAAAAAAAATCAAAGACCAGAAACCAGGTAGAACATCCGTTTGGTTATAAGAAGGAAAAGCTGAACTATAAAAAAGCCGTGGCAAAAACCCATTTGAGAAACGCCCTACGGTTTGATCTGAACTGCATCCTGTACAACATTTTCCGGGCAGATTTTCTGCTGAAAAAAGCAATTTGAAAGGGGACGTGCCCCTAAATGGCAAAAAAACAGTCAAAGGTTAGCGAAAAGCAACTAAAAACAGTAAAAAATGACCTGAACCGAACAGAAATGCCCATGATATAAATTAAAATCGCATTGAAAAATGAAAATGTAATTTCGTTGAGGGTTGTTCAAAGGATTCGATTAGTTCATACTGTGCACTTTATTGCATCCGCTTTAGCTTCTAAAGACACCTCCTTTGTTTTATGTCAGAACGAAGATCAAATGGACGCAGCGTCTCTCTTCTTACGGCGCATCTAGTTTGGAGTGCCAAATACAGGTATACGATTTTGAAAGGGGATATTCAAGTTCGTTGTCGCACGCTTTTAATACAAATATGTGAAGCTGAGGAAGTGGAAACATCAAAAGGTGCAGTCTCAAAGAACCACGTTCATATGTACATAGATTATCGCCCTTCACAAAGGACCAGGGATTTGGTCAAGAAATCAAAAGATAGAAGTTCAAGGAAGCTTCAACAGGAATCCCTAGAATTGAAAAGGAAGTATTGAGCTCGGCATTTTTGGGCAATCGGACACGGATGTTGGAGTACTGGAAATATTACAGGTAAAATGGTTAAGGAATATTTGGAGCACCATAGAATACCAGACAATAGGGGAGGCACAAATTTTATTATAGGGAAATGGCCTTAGCGGTGACTTCAAGTTACCAGCCCGAAACTATGGACTTAGAGTCCTTAGTGGTTCATTTTCTGCCAACGCTCAATGGACACAACTTGTCCCGGTTTTTCGGGATTGGTTTTGCCCCTGCCCACAGTGCCAAACTTCCAGCAAAATCAAGGGCCGATTTTCCCTTTCAACTTTAAATTCGTACTTTCACAAATTGTGAGACTATTCAAATCCATATTGCTGCTTTTTATAATGGGAATGACCATTCTCCCTTGGCAAATGGTTTGCAAAACTCACCCTTTGGGACATCAACATAAAGAAGGTGATAAACCTTCTTTATGTGAGATTCATAAGAAAGCAGCTCAAGAGCCAGGACAACATTTGTTGCCTCCAATGGAATGTGAGCATATTTCAGATGCAATTGATGACTACGACCAGACTCCGGTTGAAAAAGTAGTGCCGACCATTCAAATGGTCACTGTTGCAGCGATCCTTTTCGACTTGGTTAGTTTTGAAATACCGGAGCAACCGTTTCAATTACCACCAGATCCGAACTGCCGCTCGGCAACTTTACTTTCGGACAGTCCACTTCGTGGACCCCCTTTGGTTTAATAACCTTTTTTACAGATTGGAATAGCATTCTATTCCCTTTCTAACAAGAAAGGCTTTCGTGTTTACGCCTGTTTCATTGGTTTTTGACCGATGAATTCAGGTATCCATGCTATGTGCATTGGTCAAAAACAGAATATTAATCCAAAGGACAAATTATATGATTAAAACATCTTTTAAGAATCCGTATCTGGTGCTTGTATTTGCCATTATAGTGGCAGTGCTTGCGGGAGTACTAATCCCAAGGATGCCGGTGGACATCCTTCCTCAATTCAAAAAATCCGCCATGCAGATCATTACCCTTTATCCGGGTATGCCTGCCGAAGTTGTAGAAAAAGACATCACCAGTCGTATGGAACGGTGGACAGGGCAATCTCCAGGAATAGAAAAAC
>JBDNGW010000403.1:0-5088 GCA_041689735.1 Leeuwenhoekiella sp.
CTAGGGCAAGTGCTTTCATTTAACCAACTTTGACATTTCGGTCATATGCAAACAGCAAAGTGTCAAAGAATAGGCATTACAGGCATAGCCATCAGAACATAACCACCTGCAAAGCAGGTGGATTTTCAAGATGAATTAAAGCATCTAAAGTCATTTCATTGAAAATTGGACTATTTTGGTAATGATCATTAATGCAGTCCAAAACAATCTTGTGTATGTCCCACAATCTTCTGCAGGCTATATTTATGTTTTTTCTTAAAGGTTACTTTCTTAAGTTGGGCAACGTGCCGCATGGAGTGTGCGTCAGTTCCCAAAAAGGTATATTGATCATTTTCGAGCAATTGAAATGCCATTTTCTTTACAGAACTCCCATAATAATCACTTAAAGAAAGCGCGTTAAGCTGCAATAAACAGCCATAACGCTGCAGTTCGGCATAATACTCCGGTTTTTTATGATAATAAGTATAGCGCTCGGGATGTGCGAGAATGGGAATATAACCTGCGTTGGTAATAGCAAAAAGCAGTTCTTCCAGATTAATGGGCGGTTGCAGGTAAGAAATTTCCACCAGCAGGTGTTTTTCCTTTGTAAAAGGCAATAAATCGCCGGCACTCAAGTGTTCTGAAAAGGCCTCGTCCAACATATATTCGGAAGAGGCCTTGATCAAAGAAGTATTTTTGATACCGGTCAGTGATTTGCGCAGATCGTCTGCCGCGCCGTGAATCGTCTCTGGCGTATTGGGATAATAATAACCCATGGTATGCGGGGTGCAGATAAAGTGGCTTATTCCCAGCTCGTTCAGATTGCGTATAAGGGTGAGGGATTCTTCAATATTTTGAGATCCATCATCTATGCCGGGTAAAATGTGATTGTGTATATCTGTATGACCGTCGAACAGTTCAACTAAATAGTTCTTCGATCTTAAAAGGGAAAGCATAGGAATGTTTTACGTAAAATTAAACTAACAATGTTGCCATGACTTCTAAAGAACATCTAATTTGCAAATATATTCATTTATGAGCAGATGGGCCTTGCTCTTCCTTCTTGTCTTATCAATTGCAGCCCGGGGTCAAGATGGTTTCTATGGAAAGTTTTCTGCTGCTGGCGTTGCCCATCGCGACGAGGGAAATCCATTTTGGATCTATGCAAATCAGTATGGCCGCCTAGATAAGGAAACTTCACTATATGGCCTAGCGGAAACAGGTTACCGTACCCATTTCAATGCAGATAACAGCCTACAGATAACCGCTGGGATCCTTGCCGACAACGGGCAGGGAAATAAGGTTTTCATTGACCAACTTTACGCGCGTTACGCACATAAGAATTTTCGTATTGATATCGGCGCTTGGCATCGGGAAACGCCATTGCATGACCTATCGGCCGTGGGTGGTGATATTATATGGAGTGGTAACGCACGTGCATTGCCAGGGGTAGAAATACAGTTTCTCAAAGGTGTACCTATTTTTGATTGGCTCACATTCAATGGTAAATTAGGGCATTATCTGCTAGGGGAAGACCGTTATGTAAATAACGCCCAGGTACATTATAAAAATATACAGTTACACTTTCGATTTTCCAAGAGGGATAAACTGAGCTTGAAGTTAAGTCACTACGCACAATTTGGTGGTATCTCACCAAGGTATGGAAAACAGCCAGGTGGTTTTTTGAATTATCTAAAAATTTTCATAGGGAGTAATGGGGGTACAACGGCAACAGAATCAGATCAAATCAATGCACTGGGCAATCATTTGGGATCGTATAGCATCACGTACACCATGAAGCGCAATGATTTTGAATTACAGCTTTATCATCAGACCATTTTTGAAGATACCTCGGGCCGGGAGCTGCGTAATTTTCCCGATGGGGTTTGGGGTGTCTATTTTCAACCGAAAAAGCACACTTTTTTTGATGCGCTGCTCTACGAATTTGTGCAGACGGTTTCGCAAAGCGGAAAATTTATAGCGCCGCCCAATGGAAATTTCAGTGGCGGGGACAATTATTTTGGCAATAGCCTTTATCAGTCAGGTTGGACCTATAAAAGCAGCATTATAGGGCTTCCCTTTATTATTCCTGAAAATGACGGCACGGGAATCAAAATCAACCGTTCCTATGTACATCATTTGGGTATTGCCGGAAGGGTAAAAGTGATCAACTATACCTTAAAAGCGAGTTTTGTTCGCAATCTGGGCACCTATAACAAATCAATGCGACCCAGTGAACATGCTTTTTATTCGTATATAGCGTTAGATTATCCCACCGCAATTGGTACTTTTAAAGCACAGCTGGCAGCAGATCTTAGCGACCAGAAAAAGGAACTTTTCGGCTTGGGATTTGGTTATAGCATCGATTTTTAATCGTTACAAATAATTGGATATGCCGAGGTTTTCTTGAAAGGAATAATAAATTGCGATTTATATCTCGCAAATTTGCCAGCCTGGGAAAGGCGGACTTACCGTGAGATTATCGATTTTCTATCCAACAGATCTGAAATTCTCATTTTCCGATGAAAATTGATTAAAGTAGTAATTTTCGATATATAGCTCGCGAATCTGGCTGACAGGAAGGGCAAAGCTTTCCGAGCTCATTGATTCTTCACCAAATAGACCCAAAATCGCAGTTTTTTGCTGAAAAATGACTAAGGGAAACAATCTTGGGTTTATACCTCATAAATCTGCATAACTTGGAAAAGCACAACTGCCTCGAGCTTATCGATTCTTCAAATAGAATATCTAAAATTGCCATTTTTTGCTGAAAAACGACCAAAATAAACAGATTTTCAGCCTAGTTAATCTATTTGTTGAATAATGAAAATAGCAGGTCTTTTGTGCAGATCGGGTAGATTATGTCTCCACTCCGTGATGGGTTGGGTGATTATAAATTCCGTGGGCAGCGAAATGTCACAGGCCACGCAGAGCTGAGTCTGGTCGTGCAATGTATTGGTTAATTCTTCAAGCATTGCAGTATTACGGTATGGGGTTTCTATAAACGATTGTGCTTGTTTTAATTGCAGCGACAAGCGTTCCAACCGCTTAATTTCCTTGCGGCGCTCTTGTTTATCGATGGGGAGATACCCATTAAAGGCAAAATTCTGACCATTTAAACCGCTTCCCATCATCGCCATAAGAATGGAGGACGGACCCACGAGTGGAACCACTCGAATACCGCGCCTATGGGCCATGGCCACAATTTCTGCCCCTGGATCTGCGATACCCGGTACACCCGCTTCAGAAAGAATGCCAACTGGTTTTCCACGCTCACATGCATTTAGGTAGGCCGGCAAATCTGCCGGTTCCGTATGCTTATTCAGAAGGTGCAAAATAAGTTTGGGCTGTGGTTTTTTGGGTGTAATTCGCTTAATGAATGCCCTGGCTGATTTCTCATTTTCTACTATAAATTCATCGGTCTGTTCGATTATTTTTTTGACCGAAAGTGGTAAAACTTCCAGTGGTGGCGTGTCACCGAGTGTAGTTGGTATGAGGTATAGTTTTCCTGTAGCCTTAAATTGATGCATACTTAGTGAATGATTAGTTTCTGGGTGTAGGACGCCAGTGCTGGACTTTCAAACCGCGCCAGATAAATGCCTTTTCTAAGGGTAGAGATGTCAATTTGCGATTCGCTCGAAGTTATGCTTTTTGTAAGTATTTTTTTGCCCAGAATATCAAAGATAGAAATACTGACGTGGGCATCGGGCATGCTTGTAGCGACATATAGTATATTTTTTGCCGGATTTGGATAAATGGTGACAGACTGTTTACTAAAAGTTTCAACGCTCAGGGCATCCGTATCCACCACACTGTAAATGGTTCCCGAAGAAAGTCCGGCAACATACAGCTCACCTTCACTATTTACCCCAAAACTGCTAAGCCCGGTATTTTCGAAGGGACCAAAATAAGATATTTTCCCAGTATCAGCACTAGCGTCAAGTAGCGCAAGTTCGTTGCTGACAAAATCCGCAAAGATGTACTTGTTCTGTAAGCTCGTAAAGCGCTTTCCACGGTAAACATAACCTCCCGTGACCGAAGCCCTTCCATTCTCATGGGAATAAACGGCTACCGGAAAAGTCAGACTGGAAGGATCGGGACAATTGCCGGAGTCATTAAAAACCGCATTGCCCTCGTAACATCTCCAACCGTAATTTGATCCCGCCTCGGTTGCTGGGATCTTATTGATTTCTTCAAAGGCATCCTGTCCCACATCAGCGATCCATAAATTGCCATTAGCACTATCAAAGGAGAATTTCCAGGGATTCCTCAAACCATAGGCCCAGATTTCATCCCGCTGTCCCTCGTCGCCCACAAAAGGATTATCTTCGGGAATGGAGTAGGGGAGTTCGCTATTTACATCTACCCTTAAAAGGGAGCCATACAGTAGAGAAGTATCCTGTGCGCGGTCACCGGGATCTCCGGAGCTACCGCCATCGCCCAGACCAATGTAAAGATAACCATCGGGGCCAAAGGCGAGACAGCCTCCGTTATGGTTTGAAAAAGGTTGCTCCACATGGAGCATTTTCAGTTCGCTGGCGGCATTAGCAATACCAATATCGCCGTCACTTAGGTTGAAACGCGAAATCTGGGTACTTCCAGCAGCGTCTGTATAATTCACATAAAAAAAGCCATTATTGGCATAATCCGGATGAAAAGCGAGGCCTAAAAGTCCGCGCTCGCCGCCACTGCTCACGCGATCGCTTAGATCTAAAAACGGGCTGTCGTTGACGCTGCCATCTGCTTGAATAATTTTGATGAAACCACCCTGTTCTACAACAAACAGACGGTCATCTCCGGCGTTCTGTATATTCAAAGGCCGGTCGAAACCAGTAGCAAAAGGCTCTATACCGAGTTCTTGCGCATAGAAAGCCACGGGGGTTAAAAGGAGAAAAAGATAATGTAGAAGTTTTTTCACTGGATTCAGAATTAAAATTATCCAGAAAGATAAAAAATTATATTGTTATTTGACCTTAAATCCGCAAGTTCCTAATTTGCTTTTTTGAAATTTATTCTTTAGGTTAAAAACCGTCATTTCAGACCGGCTTTTAGTTGTTTTTTGATCGTAGACCCCTTCTTTTTTTTCGGCAGGCCTTATTTTTGCGAAGC
>JBDNGW010000404.1:0-1974 GCA_041689735.1 Leeuwenhoekiella sp.
GTTTTTCTATTCCTGGAGATTGCCCTGTCCACCGTTCCATACGACTGGTGATGTCTTTTTCTACAACTTCGGCAGGCATACCCGGATAAAGGGTAATGATCTGCATGGCGGATTTTTTGAATTGAGGAAGGATGTCCACCGCCATCCTTGGGATAAGTACTCCCGCAAGCACTGCCACTATAATGGCAAATACAAGCACCCCATACGGATTCTTAAAAGATATTTTTATCATAATTTGTCCTTTGATTTAATAATTTTTTTTGACCAATGCCAATAGCATTGATGCCGTTTTCATTTGTTAAAAACCAATGAAACAGGCATATACACAAAAGCCTTTCTTGTTAGAAAGGGAATAGAAATTTATTCCAATCTGTAAGAAAGGTTATTAAACCAAAGGGGGTCCACGAAGTGGACTATCCGAAAGCAGGGTTGCCGAGCGGCAATTAGGGTCTGGAAGTAATAAAAACGGTTGTTCCGTTATTTCAAAGCTAACCAAGTCAAAAACTACCGCAGCAACAGCAATTAACTGTATGGTCGGTACTGTTCTTTCTACTTGGGTTTGGTTATAGTCGTCTGTTGCATCTGAAATATGCTCACAATCCATAGGAGGTAAAATATGTTCTCCCGGTTGTTGGAGTGCCATTCTGCGTAATTCACAAGGACTTGGCCCATCATGTTCGTGGTGGTCGTGTCCGAATGGGTGCGCAACACACATCGCCTGCCAAGGAAGTATGGTCATTCCTATTATTAAAAGCAGCAATATGGATTTGAATTGTCTCACGATTCGCAAAAGTACAATTTTAGTTCTGGGATAAAAAGTTATTTCCGAAGTTTGTGTCGCATTTACTAATTGAGCATTCTGAAGGGTTGGCTTTGAGCGAAGGGGCAAAACCAATCCCGAAAAACCGGGACAAGTTGTGCCAATTGCGTGTTGGCAGAAAAACAAAAAATGTGCGTTGGGCAAAAATTAAATCTTGGCGGGTCGGCTTGTGTGTCTGTCGATATGTTTTCTTTATTGAATCAATTAATAACTAACACATTCCAAAAGAAAATGGATACAAGATCACCTTCGATATAAAATTTCATTTTTGGGTACTTAATATTTAATCGTATGAATAATGTATATTTTTTAGAGGGTTATAAAGTATCTTATGAAAATGCTAAATCACTTTTCGAATCAGCTGAGATGTTAGCATTAGAAAAAAAGTACGGAATTGCAATTTCTCTTTTGATATTATCTGTTGAGGAGGGTAGCAAAGCAATTTCTTTTCTTTCTTCTTTTCTTGAAGGAGACAATAAGATAAAGTCTTGGCCTGACATAATCGATCATAAGGTTAAATTGGATAAGATTAGAGGCCTTCTAATGCACTTAGAGTTCATAGATATCTTTGTAAATGAACCTATTCGACACAAGGAAAAACTGCAAAAAGCAGAAAGTCATGAAGAGGTTAATATCATAAGAAACGAGATCTTTGATAAAGCACTATTTAATTTGGGTGAAATGGCTGATGATAAAAGCCGTAAATGGAGCAAATTTAATAATTGGTGGAAAGATGCAAATAACCAAAAGAAAAAAGGCTTATATGTTGATTTAAATAACAATAAATTTGTATCTCCCTCAGACGTTAAAAAACCTAAATATGACAAAACCAAAACTATGGTTCAACTGTTTTTTGAAAGAATTGATCAGATAAATACATTAGACTTTGAAGATACCGAACAGGTTCAATCTATAAAAAATCATCTCGAAAAGTTAAATAATAATAGAAGCTAAAGTCAGGTTGTTTTTAGATCATGGATCTATCTCACTAATTATAGTTCAACTTTAGGGTATTGGAGTGTCTACATTTGCTGTGACGAATTTATATAGTCCGAAAACTATAACTTTGTATTATGAGAAGACATTTTGACAATGAATTTAAAACAACTGTAGTAGAATTGCTACAAGCAGGTAAAAGTGTGGGTGAGCTCAGA
>JBDNGW010000405.1:0-6675 GCA_041689735.1 Leeuwenhoekiella sp.
CCAATCACGTACCAGCGGTTTAGATATTCCTTGATCATAAATGGCGTGATCGTGTAGGACTTTTGGGTTTCCTCCCAATAATTAACGTGCGTAAAATGGATTTTTTGCTTTTGCTGAATGGCCAATAAAATCGGTCTAAGCTGTTCGATCCCTTGAAAAGAAAAGGATTGATCCAATTGTACCACTTCACCAAAAGCCTTAAAATCAGTAAAACCTGCCTGAAATAACTGACCCAATTGGGCAAATTCCATAAAATGCAACAGTTCGTTTACTTCTCTGTCAAAAAGGGGATCCAGAAAATAACCGTTGCAGCTTCGGTCGTAGTTGATCTCCAGAAAGAAACGCTCCCGCAGGCTTTTAATATCCCGTTCCAGCGTACGTAACGTGATTTCTTTCTGTTCGTTTTCGGCTAATTTCAGCAAAATTCCATTTTTTGATATACCGGGATAATCCTTTAAGTAATTCACAATGCGCCCCAACCGCTGGATAAGTTTGTAATTGTCCATTTTTAGTTTTTGCAAACATAACATTTCAAACCGACATTATTTGTCGGTATCTCCATGTATCTTTGTTCAAAGCAAAAACAAATCAAAATGACAAAAACGGAATACAATCTTGCAGTAATTACTTTAAAAGAAAAAATGGACGAATGTTTAGCGCTCCTTGACCAACTCCAATCCTTTAATACAAAAAATCAAAATTATCTTCGTGTCACCAGCCTGCGAAACATTGAAAAGACCTTGCAGGAAAAGCGTGAGCAGCTTATTGATTCGGAGAAAGACCATTGAATATTAGATCAAAGATTAGAGACCGCTGCGCTGAAAGAGAAAAGATTGATTGTTTCTATCTGACCCAATATCATTGGTTGATTAGATCAAAGACTAAACCACTCTGCACTGAAAGTGCAGAGGTTTTTGAAAAAGGACTGAAAGTCCTACTATATCAGTCTCACGTATGAAAGCGTATCGAATCACTCGTATTAGATTTTTTCGCATCACTAAAGTACTGCAATGAAATTGCAGGGTTTTAGACCCTAATTTGAGACCAATAAAGACCGCTTCGCTGAAAGATAAAAGAACAGATACCGCTTTGCTGAAAAATGAGAGAATAAAGATAAATTTTTCTTATCTGATAATAATAGAATATCATTGATTAAGGTCATTAAATAGTCCCCTCCTTGAGAATAACAAGAATGTTGTATTATAGTTCCTCTCCTTATTTTCAAGGGGAGAGCCTGTGCCGAACTTGCTTCAATATGCCGAAAGGCGGAGGGGTTTTCTTCGATTAAAACATAGTATACTGATTTACATAATTTTATTCCCTAATTCGAGCCAAAAACAGCCTTGAACAGTTTAAAATCAACCAAAAATGAAGCACTTATCCCATAAAAATAAGAAGATCACATTACTATCAGATACGCACGGAGCACATCGAGACCTGAACATTCCGCCCACAGATATTATCGTGCATTGCGGCGACGCATGCAATGGAGGAAATTTAGAAGAATTAACCGATTTTTTCTCTTGGTTTTCCGAGTTCCCCGCCGATTATAAAATCTTTGTGCCGGGCAACCACGATCTTATTTTTGATTTGGAACCTGAGTTGGCGCGGGGTCTTGTTCCAAAGAATGTTATTTTATTGGAGAATAATGGCTGTTTGATTGAAGGTATTCGTTTCCATTCGGTAGCTGCCCGGCCTTGGTTGCACAATATGCCGGAACTCCCAAAACAACCCATTGATTTTTTGTTGACCCACGGTCCCGCATTGTCCATTTTGGATAATGGATCGGGTTGTAAACTGCTGTATGATTATGTAAAAATGCTTCAACCTACCTATCATATTTTTGGCCATGTGCACGAAACTGCTGGGAAGGAAATGAACAAAAATGGGGTTTGTTTTATGAACGTGGGTTAAGATTTCATAAAAATCTTCATGATCTATTTCCAAAAGGAACAATTTAATTTCAGTAGCTTTAGAAGAGCCTCATTGGATTTATTTTATTTCAAGGGCCTTATTTTTCCCATAATGGGAAAAAAGAGTATATTTGTTATATGAGAATTTATTCAAGGGGGACTTTGCGTGATTTTTGGGAAAAGTATCCTGATTCTGAACAGCAATTACGTACTTGGTACAAAACTTTTAATCAAACAGAATTCAGAATCCCAATGAAATCAAATCAATTTTGGGTTCTGCGGATATTTTAGGTAATGGTAAGATCATCTTTAATATTTGCGGTAATCACTATAGATTGATTGTACAATTTAATTATAACAAACACCTTGTCTTTATTCTTTTTATAGGAACTCACAAAGAATACGATCAGTTGGACATTCAAAATTTATAGTATGGAAATAAAGATCATAAAAACCGAAGAGCAGTACAAAGTATACCTCAAACGAATGCGCGAAATTTTTAATGCAGAAGAAGGAACCGTAGAATCTGAACAATTGGATATTCTTGCTTTGGCATTGGACAAATATGAAGAAGAGCACTACCCTATTCCAGAACCTGATCCTATTTCAGCAATTCAATTTATGATGGAACAAAGGGGGATCAACGATAAGGAACTTGGTAAAATAATAAACAGCCGGAGCAGGGTTTCTGAGATCTTAAACAGAAAAAGAAAATTGACCCTTGCGCAGATCAGAAAGCTAACAAAACATCTTAAAATCCCTGCAGATGTGTTGATCAAGGAGTATGAACTGGTTAAATAAAATTATACTCAGCGTCCATATAATTTTAAACATCCTATCTATCAAAGCGTTTAAAAATTAAAATATGTATTTTAGCCCAGAAAAATATTTCAGTGAAAGCAAATTACATGTTTAAAAAGTAGTTGCCCGAAATCCTAATTCTTCTCAACCATCCTTTGTTCATTTGACAAATGTCCTAAATTTTGACCCTAACTTATTCGAATCGAATTATTCTAATAACGGTTAATCCTCAAAATTGACGAGGGTAAAAACCGTTTCCACTTTACATCAATAAGCGAAAAGCTTTGGTTTTGAGACGGCAAAAAAAAGAAACCGTTTTTTTGGCCGAAGTGAGCTGGACAACTATTTACATGTACAATGATAACTTCCTTTCATTGACGATCTAATATTCCGCTGCGAGAAGACCACAAGGATCGATACCGAATTATGGGTGACTGACGGAAATCTCATTGCAGACATATTCATTTTTTTTCCTGTGACCATATTTTAGAACATAACAGTTAGAAAATCATAAAACCACAATAAAACCCCAGATTAAATATTATGCTTAAAAAAGTTACACTATTCCTTCTTATTTTTTCTTTTCAATATGTAGATGCCCAAATAAAACTCAATCAGAATACTGGAAATACCCTTGTAGAAACAGGCATGCCTTCCTGTGAAAAAGAGGAGTCTTGGGGAAGAATTTTTAAACTTTCTGATTTTGGTGTTGGCCCCAATGAACAATTCATCATTTGCTCTGGCCAGATTGGCCTTAGCAAATCTAATAGCGGGGCAAGTCTATCCATTAACGTCTTTAGCTTTACCGATTTACCACCACAAGGCTCAAATGTACTGAGACCCACACTACTTCTTGGATCTCGAGGAATTGGTCAGGCTCCTGTAATTGATGGCGAACCTGAAATTGTACAAGCCGATTTTGATGAACCTATAGTGGTTCCTGCCGGAGTGGATAGAATTTTGGTTTCTGTATCAAAGAATAAGGATTACTATAATCCAGCATCGGCAGAAATCACTGTAGCGGGTACAGATAACGATACCGGTGACTCCTGGTATACCGGTTGTGATGTAGCATATACCTGGACAGCTACAACATTTGTGATGATGTTATAGAGACAGATATATACTCTTGTAAATCCTCCTATATTTACTGGGCCCGGGCGTTTGTGCTAAAGGATTTTGGTATTTCGGAAAATGAAGAATTTATAATTAATACCGGTCAAGTCGCAGTAAATAAAACGGGATGGACTGCAAATCTCACATTCAATATCTACAAAATAGACGATAATTTTCCCACCTCATTTTCTGAAGCCGATTTGATAGGCAGTAGTCAAACCCAAAGACTTAACCCAACAATTGGCCGCCAACCTCAGATCATACAAATGGATTTTGAAACGCCCGTTGTTTTACCTGCAGGGGTGGAAAGAATACTGGTAGAAGTTCTTAAAGGTGTAAGTGGTGGAAATGGAGTGGCATTTATTGCCGGTAGCACTCAAGATAATGATGTCTCGTGGCAAAGAAACTGTACCGTATCTGGCGCTGTAAATACCTATATTTCCACTGTGGATTTTGGTTTTCCCAACGCCAATTTTTATATCAATGTCACTGGCAAAGTAAATCATACAAGCAACAACTTTGAGATGAATATTTCCAATATTTGCTCAGAGTTCTTAAAAGAATTCAGCATTGAAAATAAGGCTGATATTGCTACGGTTACCTGGGATTTTGGTGATGTGGCAACGGGAGCGGGTAATCAATCTAATGATCTTTCGCCTTTTCACGATTTCTCAAAAGACGGTACTTATACCATTACCGCCACTGTAACTGCTAGAAATGGAACTGTGGAAGTTTTAACGGAAACCATTGCTGTTAAAGAACCACCTAAAGCATACGGAATTAATAATGTTTATGCCTGTGAAACTGGTTTTAATACCGGTTTTTCAGCATCTTTTGATGTTACAGCAATTGAACAACAGGTTTTGGCGGGACAAATGGATAAAGTTGTTACGTATATAGATGGTTCAGGAAATACATATGATGTTTTACCAAATCCCTTTACAAATACAATTAGTGATAGAGAAACCATAAGTGGAGTTGCCCATGAAAATAATTCTTGCTGTTATTCCGAAACCACATTTAACTTAATCATAAACCCCCTACCTCAAATTAACAATATCCCAGATTTGGAAACGTGCGATGACAATGCTGATGGAATTGCCAGTTTTAATATTAGCAAACTGCAATCTGATCTCATAGGATCTCAAACAGACTTACGAGTAGATTTATTTTACGAAGATGGTCAACAGATCCCAACTCCCCTACCCGCAATGCTTGCTAACAAAACCCCCAATAAGGAAACTATTACAGCCCGGGTAACTTAATACAAGTACAAATTGCTCGAGGGAAACAAGCTTTAAATTAATTGTGAACGAGCTTCCAACAGCCCACGCAGTAGAACTCATAGGTTGCGATGACAATACTGATGGGATCTCCGAATATTTTGATACTTCTGGTGTAAAAGCGCTTATCACCGGAAATCAGGTAGGAATGGAACTGACCTATTTTGATGAACTGGGAAATCAACTTCCTCATCCGTTGCCCAATCCATATATCAATACTTTACCCAATAGGGAAACAATTACTGCGCGTGTTACCAATTCACAGAGCGGTTGCTTTGTGGAAACATCTCTAAGCTTAATTACATCGGTGCAACCTCAGATCAATTCGCTTGCTCCCCTTTTTGCCTGTGATGAAGGCAATGGGAAAGCAAGTTTCAATACAACCAATATTGAAAAGAAATTGATTGGAAATCAGTCTGGTTTAACCATATCTTATTTTGATACAAACGGTACTGCATTACCGAGCCCTTTACCAGCTGATTTTCAAAATACCACCGCCTGGTCTCAGCATATTGAGGTTCGTGTAGAAAACGCCAACAACCCACTTTGTTATACCGAAACCGGTTTTGACCTCATTGTAAACCTAAAACCGGAAATTGAAATCAACGAGATTTATACCATTTGTGATTTGGAGCCCAGTCTTGAACTCCGCTATAGTGACAGCTTTGATAGTTGGAAATGGCAATATGAAGACGGTAGCATCGTATCTACAAATTCAAACATCACTATGGAGCAGGAGGGGGATTACATCCTTACTATTGGTAAAACAAAAAATGGTGTTCGATGTATAAATTCCTATGCTTTTGAACTCAAGCGCTCAGCACCGCCCACCATTGAGCAAGTAGCCTTTACCGACTGGTCAAATAATAATTATATTGAAATTCGCGCTTCGGGAGACGGGGAATTTGAATATAGTATTGACGGTATAAATTTTCAAAACAGTAACCTATTTCAATTTATAGCTGGCGGAATTTACAATGCCACTGTACGGGATAAAAAAGGCTGCGGTACTGATTCTAGAGAAGTCGTGTTAATGGATTACAAAAAAGTCTTTACGCCAAACGGAGATGGCTATAATGACCACTGGCAAATTAAGGGAATCAAATCCTTCCCAAATGCCAAGATACGAATCTATGATCGCTATGGTAAATTTCTTAAACAGATCACTGCACAAAGCGTAGGTTGGGTTGGCACTTTTAACAATAAGCAAATGCCTTCTACTGATTATTGGTTCCATGTGAATTTGGGTAACAACAGGATTTACAAGAATCATTTTACCCTGAAACGCTAAGTAATAAACCAGATCATGCTGTCAGATCGAGTGAATTTTTAAGGCGTGAGCCGAGAAGGTTTGTATCGAGATAAATTAGGTCGAAAGCTTCTCGATACATTTTTAGTCTCCGCTCTCGCTGCGACGAAAAACACTCGTAGTGACATTCCATTAGCCTACAACAAAACCAAATATTCTGTCAGATCGAGTGAATTTTCGAGGCGTTAGCCGAGAAGATTTGTATCGAGATCGTTTTGTCAGATCGAGTGAATTTTCAAGGCGTGAGCCGAGA
>JBDNGW010000406.1:0-3167 GCA_041689735.1 Leeuwenhoekiella sp.
AATGCCGTCCGGTATCTGTTTACTCTGGACGTTATGGGGGTTGCCAAGGTCTTCTATGTGCTCCACCAGATCTGCCAGTGCCTCGGGCAAAAATTCAATTTCTTCGATCCCGTGCATGTCGGGATGCACATAGTTCTGAAGGTTTGCCAGCTTGAGGGCAAGTTCGTCCGATAGATCATTTGTGCTGAGCCCTTTCCCGTTCACTTTCGTGACCATGTTGTCAAGTGCCGCCTGTAGGTCTGTGATATAGCTGATCGGCTTGGATGCATCGGGAATATCTATGACCACGTTTTGCAGGCTTCCGTCGGGCTTCTTAAAAGTGAGGGTATGGGTTCCGGCCACCACATCCTTGATTGATTTCGTAAATACCAGACCTTCATCCTTGTGCCAAAAACTGTCCAGAATGTTCTGGAAACGGTTGAGCACGGCAGTATCGGTGCAGGTCGAGTAGCTTAAAATGATGTCCTTACTTACTTTGCTCATATCGTGTTAATCAAAAAATTGGCACAGATCGCAGGGATCCTTGGCCGGTTCGCCCGGTTCTTGGCCTGCCTGCGTTAGTATCGTTGTGGCCGTGGCCGGTTTTATATTGTTTGCGCTGTAATACCTTACAATGGCCGCATCGCCCTCCAACTCGATCCCCACCAGCGCCTGCCCTGCGGTAAGGGTATCGGTAAGGCTCAGCCCATTGGCAAGTGCCAGGGGAACCACCGCATCTGCGGTGCCATATTCCTGAACGGCAAGGTCAATGAGTGACTGGTTATGTAGCGCGGTTATGGTCATGCCGGGGTTACGTTTTCGTTCCTGTACTGTATTTCCTTGGTTTTTCGGTACTCCACCTCCTTTAGGATCCTCGAGGTGTGCTCATCTATTTTTTTGCTTATCTCAAAATGGAAGTTCTTGGCCTGGTCCACATCGCGCTCCCGGATCTCGATCAGCTTATCATTGGTCTGGTTCTGCTTCACCGAAATCTCGAGAAAGTTGTTCTGGCTGTTAATGGCCAGTTCCTGCCATATCTTGCTGTTTTTCTCATGCTCGAGAAAAAGGTACCGCACCGCAATAAGGAGCAGGAGGCACAGTGCGCCTATGACACCGTATTCTAGTAATGGGGCTGCTGCTTGATCCATGTTATTTCCGTGTTGCATCGATTTCGATATTGGGATAATCGATATTTATGTCTTTAACCTTAAATCCATCCGCGGCAAGTTGGATGTTGATTTCCCTTTTTATACTTGGCAGGGCATCGCGAGATTTCAGCAAATGTTTTATGCCAATACCTACCTCCGGACTTTCCTTCCAAGAGCCTTTAAAGGAGGTTAGCAAAAGTTCAATTTCCTGCTGTTCACTCTCGCCAATGACAAAATCGCCATTTTCGATTCTCAGATTTTTATTTTCGTCCAGTAGTATGTCCATTATGGTTGTATTGTTCCTATTGCAGTGCCTCCGCCCGGTTGAACTCCTGTAATTGCCGTTTTTCTGCTTATCACAAATTGGGCAACGGCCTCGGCGAGTTCATCGGCCAGATACTTTCGGGCTTCATTGATGTCCACTTCTGGATCATCGCTCTTAAAGTCCATTGCATTCTGTATTTTCTTGCTTAATTGCGCCTGTGTAATTGCCATTGTATCTACTTTAAAATGCGGTTTAACCGTAATTGAATCTTGATCATCTCGGCCACGTTGATCGTGTTTCCGTAGATGACCTTTATTTTGTTCACTTCATCGATCAGGTCATTTATAACTTTCTTCAAGCTTTCCCCGTCGCGCTCCAACTTGTAGCCGTCCCCGTCGATTTCCTGCACCGTGCTGCCTTTTTGGAAATAGGCCTTATCCACCTGACTGAAGGCTATGATACTTGCAGTGGTTTGTCCAGGTGCGATCGCAATGATAACCGTGCTTCCCGGAGCGGGATAATTGATCATCTTATCGCTTTCATTCTCAAGAACGGCATTCAGCGAAACTTTAAAGAACTCATTAGATCCATCAAGCGCGATCACTTCGCACTGATCTTCACTCAAGCTTTTTACCTTGGCTTCGATCACCTGAAGACGGGTGTAGCGTTTCACTAATTTTTCAAGGGCATCCATCAGTTCACTTCTTTTCCCAGTTCAAGGGTGCGCCTGTAACCGGCGCTCATACTTGCATTGATTTCCACCGCATCTACCAGGTGCATACTATCGCGCTCCTCATAGATCGTATCTACCACACGTACAGTTTGGCCATGTACGACATACGGAAAGCCAAAACTGGTAAGGCTCCCATCATAACCGCCACGGCTCTTTACACGTTCGTAATTAATTTCTAAATAGCTTTTTACTTGATCTTTTTTGAGACCCGGTGGAAAATTAATACGATCAATGTCTCCACCCTCTTCACCTATGCTTTCCCTTATAACAGTGCCGTCGGGCTGGGTACTATTCCCGTAAATCTTTGTTCGCACGTCTGTGGCTTCTACATACTTGAGATCGGTATCGGTGATGTTTTCGCCATATTTGTAATTGGCCACCACTTCGGTAATGGTCTCATCCAGGTATATCTTGCCCGATGTCAAAACCCCTTTTCGGAAAAAAGTATAAATGCCGGCATTTTTCCGAAGCTCCTCAAAGATTTTGGCCGGTGTGGTCTGCAAGAGGGAGAAATCGCCGTAGAATTCATCCAGTACGTTTATTTTATAACCGGGCGCAGCTGCTTCGATGATCTGGCGTACGGTGGCATCTTTGATACTTACGCTCACCTCTTTGCGCTTCAGCTGCCACATCTCATCCTCACATTCTATTAGGATAGGGAGTGAAGGCTGTGGGCTTCTGGCCACATAACCTTCAAATTCGGTTACCAGTTGGCGGTCGTAGCCCAGTTCGATCTTGACGGGCATCCCCGTTTTGATAAAATCCCTGATGTTCTTTATAGGTTTCAGCTTATTGCCCTGGTAAAAGTGCAATGCCTTAGGCAGCTCAATAAAAGCGGTGTCCGTAAACAGCCTCCAGCTGCTCTTGATGTTCACGCTCGAGAACGCGTCAAAGATCAGATCACCTATCGTAAGCCTACAGCAGAATACCATTGGTCGTGTTTAAAGTGAAGGGGATACGGCTCTTTGCCGTGATCTCAAAAGGCTGTACGTTGTCGTATCCCACAGCTGCGGGAAACTTGATCTCGTGAATACTTAAATAA
>JBDNGW010000407.1:0-4901 GCA_041689735.1 Leeuwenhoekiella sp.
GAATTATAGGCAGTTATTTTGTTCATCAACAAGGCGAAAAACGCAGACATAGCCGTAGCTATGGCGAGTATTTTCAACGCAGTTGCTGGGCAAAAGAACCCATAGAAATGGGCAGGTTATTTCTAAACAGATCCTAAGCATCCCCAGGGCGTAATCATCGGTGCCACAAAAACTGGCCGAATAGGTCAAAAAATAACCGTTGGGCCCTTCCAAGACCTCGGGCGCTTCATTAACACCAAATCCATTACGCTCCCAGTCGTATTCGGGCTCAGAAAGCAAGGTAACGTCGCCTTCCAGCGTCCATGGGTTTGCCATTTTGGAGATATAGATTTTTTGGGTAAGATCTACATTGGTCACATCAGGCCTGCCAGACCAGATAAAATAGGGTGTACCATTATATTCCATTACCGTACCGTCAATTGCCCAGAAATCGGCATTTTCATTAAAGATCTTGCCTTTTTCCACCCAATTTCCGGTCATGGGATCATCGCTGTTATTTTCAAGCACCCAAATACGCTGATTGACATCCTCTCCATCGCCGCCAGTAAAATAGACATACCAGTTGCCATCCAATTCAAATATCTCCGGTGCCCAAATATCTTGGGAATTAGCTGCGCCTTCTTTGGGTACAAAAATATCCGTTGAAGTGGCCGACTCTAATTGAGAAGGATCATCGGTTTGCCACAAGCGCACACGATCGCCCATGGTTTGCTGGTAATAAAAGGTGTCATTTGCCCGCAAAATCCAAGGATCTGAGCCGGTCATCAACGGATTTGTAAATGTGGTTACCGCTGGCGGCTCAAGAAGTTTTACTTCAGGATAACTGGTATCTTCACAAGACGATGTAAATGAAAAAGCGGTCAGGACAAACATAAACTGCAAGCCGTGAATTAATTTTAATGATTTAAACATATTATAATTTTTAATGAAGCTTTTTAAAAAGATTTCTTCTAATTAATCTTACGGATTCAAGTCTGTTGAAGTGTACTCGGTTTTATCTTATGACCAAAAACATCCATTTTCAGTCGATTTTCCACCATTTTTAGGTTTAATAACCCGGATTTTGAGTTAGGTTTGGGTTCAGGTCTATATCGCGCTGCGGAATGGGATATAGCTCATGTTTTCCTGTTTGAAAATTAGCAAACTCAGGATCTCTAGCGGTAAGATCCTTACTCAAATCGCCCCAGCGCAGCAAATCTGCATAACGCCAGCCTTCACCTGCGAGCTCGGTTATGCGCTCATGCTTCAATTCTTGTAAAAACGCATCTTGGCCTAGGTTCGGCATTGTTGTACTCAATGCTGCAAGACCCGCACGCTGGCGTACACGGTCTACGTAAGTATATGCTTGAGCCGTATTTCCTGTTCCGTTCAGGGCTTCGGCATACATTAAAAGCACATCTGCATAACGGATCAAACGATAATTGTTTGGCGAGCGGAAACCTTCCTCATTTTTCCAATGATCATTGAGCAGCTTCCTAAACCAAATGCCATTTGCATCTGGTCCATCGCCGTATCTTGAGGCAAAACTCTGACCATAAATATCGGTCGCTTCGGGGCCGTCAGGATTCGTATTGGCATACAGAAATGAAGCGGCAAGGCGAGGATCACGTTCTCCACCCACGGTGGTTTCCTTTAAAAATTCGTTTATGAGCCAAGGTCGCGCGGCACCATCGTTAAACCCTATTCCCGGAGGAGCGAAGAACTGTGCAATAGAAGTTCCCGTATTGTTAACCCTGCTTTCATTTACATCATCATCTGTGGATTCCGATAGGTTTTCCTGAAATTGGATCTCAAAAACAGATTCTACATTATTTTCGGTACTGATCAAGAAATTGTCCCTGTAATTTTCGGTAAGGTCATAGATTGAACTACCGGGGCCAGTGGCTAGCCATTCAAAAGCTTCTGCCGCCTGCTCATACTTGTTTTGCTGCAAATAGGTTTTCCCCTTTAGGGCATACGCGGCCCCACGTGTGGCGCGGCCC
This sequence comes from Leeuwenhoekiella sp., assembly GCA_041689735.1. Lineage (GTDB taxonomy): Bacteria > Bacteroidota > Bacteroidia > Flavobacteriales > Flavobacteriaceae > Leeuwenhoekiella. The sequence continues at coordinate 1,983 of JBDNGW010000407.1, forward strand.
AGATCTATGCCGGTATAGGTCGTTGGCAAATCGGGAATGGGGCATCGTCAAGATCTTGTATGACTTGAGCGTAGGCCTCCTCTGTAGTGGCATTTGCAGGGACATCAAGCGGCTGTGAAGGCTCTAGCATAAGTGGTGGCCTGCCGTAATACAAGGTAAGGTTGTAATAAAAAAGCGCCCTTAAAAATTTCGCTTCGGCAATAATCTGGCGCTGCTTGGTTTCATCCATAGCTATGTTCGGCACATAGGCGATCACTTGATTGGCCCTAAAAATGCCCACATAAAAGGTGTCCCAGGTAAGCGCGGTAAGGCCGAGGTTATAATCGTTCTGATTAAAGCTTACCAGATTATTTAGGCCACCGTCGCCACCAGAGCCAAAACCCTCGTCAGATTTAAGGATCCCGTGGTAAAACATCCAGCGGGAATAGAGACCTGGAGTGCGATAAAAGGTGCTATATACCGCATTCACACCCTTTTGTGCATCCTCGCCGCTCTGCCAGAAGCTGGCAATAGTGGGGGAGTTGGGATTGGGGGCGTCAAAATCCCGCTCACAGGAAAGGAGTGCGATACATGAAAAAACGATAAGCGTTATACTTTTTTTCATAATAAATTCTATAATTACTCGTGTACTTTTATATTAAAATCCTACTGAAAAACCTAGAGAAATGATTCTGGAAGAGGGATAGTTGCCATTGTCAACCCCAGGTTCAAGATTTATATTCTCACCGCCCACACCCACAACATCGGGATCCAACCCAGAATACCCGGTAAACGTGATAAGGTTTTGACCGCTTAGAAATATGCGGGCACTGTTCATCTCCATTTTATCAAGCCAAGGCTGCGGCAGGTCGTAGCCCACTTCCACATTGCGTATTCTTAAATACGAGCCGTCTTCCAACCAACGGTCTGAATTGTCACGCGCGTTGGAAACAATGCCGCGGTCTGCTGGCATACCTCCAGCAGCATAGGAAACGCCCAAGCGGGGATCTGATGTATTGGTGTTGTCCGGCCTCCATGGATCAATGGCCCTGCGGTAATTGGAATAGCCATAACTATCCAAGTCATTCCTTACGTCATTATAAAGATCCATCCCGAAAGCGCCATATAACTGTACATTTAAGCTGAAATTTTTATAGGAAGAATCAAATTGCAGACCTGTTGTAAAATCTGGCCAGGGCGAACCGGCAAATTCACGGTCGTTGTTATTAATATCATCAGTGGTGCCGTCATCCTGAAGGTTGACGTAGCGTATATCGCCCGGTTGTGCATAATCTGCCTGCGCATTGTGGGCAATGACTTCGGCCTCGTTCTGAAAAAGACCATTGGTGCGCAGCACGTAAAAATCGCCAATGGAACGGCCCACCTGAGATCGTGTATTTCCTGAGCTAATATAATCCCTTCGCATCCCTGTTGCTTCATCTATCCCCAAATTACCAAGTTCAAGAATTTCGTTTCTGATCACACTGACATTTGCGGCAACATTCCACTTAAAATTACCGGTCGCCCGGCTATTATAGCCCAAATCAAGCTCAAGTCCCTTGTTCAACACAGAGCCAATATTCACAATGGGATCCCCTTGCAGATTCCCTAGATATCCGGGTAATGGCTGCGGTACAAGTACATCTTCGGAAACGGAACGGAACGCATCAAAAGTGATGTTGAATTTATTGTTGAACAGTGTCGCATCAAAACCTAAATTTGTGGTTTTTTTCTCTTCCCAACGCAGATCCCCCGAAGCTAGTTTAGCTTGAATAGCTCCGGCTACACCCTCTTGATTAGGGCCAAAAACGGCATTCGGCCCTTGATTTAAAAACCCAATATACTGGTAGGGATTAAGGTTTGCAGCACCCAGCACCCCATAAGAGCCACGTATCTTTAGATCGTTGACCCAATCTAGGTTAAAGAATTTTTCATTTGAAATTCGCCAGGCCAAAGCACCGGAAGGAAAATAACCCGTCCTAAATTCTGGCGAAAAACGGGAATCCTTATCAGATCTGAACGTAAACGTAGCCAAGTATTTATCATCAAAAGTATAATTTAACCTTCCCAAATAAGAGTTTATAAGGTATTTGGTTAAACCGCCGGAAGCAGTACGGTCACCGGGCAGATTGCTGGTAGACGTTATGGTCGTAAAATAATTGCCGCCAAATTGCGCCAGAAATAACCCCGTTCCCGAAACAAAATCGGTTTGATAGGTCTGTTGGGTATAACCAACAACTCCATTGATGCTGTGCTTGCCCAGGTTATAATCGAAATTTAAGGTATGCTCAAAAAGATAGCTGAAAAATTGAGAGCGGTTATCGGTAACCTGACTGTTTTCAGGAGACTGGTTTTGATACCAAGAGCCATTTTTGCGTACCGCGTTTATCTTATCAAAACTGGTTTCAAGACCTGCGTTGAATTTATAGCTCAAGCCATCCGCGATTTTGTATTGTATAAACGCATTCCCAAGTAATTTTACAAAATTGGACTCAATTGAGGTAATATTGGCCACGGCGACCTGATTTCTGGAAAAAGTATTTACCGTATTGGTAGAGCCATAGCCCCAGCCACCGGGATTTTGGTCGTTTATTAAAGCATCGCTCTGCACGGGGACAATGGGCGACATACTCCACATATCATACCAGGGGTTCCCTTCGGCGAAGCCACCTTGAAAAGGCGAATGCTGACGGGAATTTGTAATGGAAAGATTGACTTAGGCACATAGCTATTAATTGTAATCCCTGTAATCATAGGTGTTCCGGGTTTTAAAAAGTTGGGCTCAACTCCTATAGTTACAGATATAATGAGCTCATATATCCTAAGGATCTGTTCAGAAATAAAGTGACCGAATTATAGGCAGTTATTTTGTTCATCAACAAGGCGAAAAACGCAGACATAGCCGTAGCTATGGCGAGTATTTTCAACCTGCCTACCGGC
>JBDNGW010000408.1:0-2045 GCA_041689735.1 Leeuwenhoekiella sp.
ACTGCCTACTGAAAACTGAGACTGCCTACGGTACCTCAATCTCATTTACGATTTTATTAATAATCTCTTCGGTGGTTACGTTTTCGGCTTCAGCTTCGTAAGTGATGCCTATTCTATGTCTTAAAACGTCGTGTACGATAGCGCGTACATCTTCTGGGATCACGTAGCCCCTTCCGCGAATAAACGCATAACATTTTGACGCCGTGGCCAAGTTTATACTTCCCCTGGGAGAAGCGCCAAAACTGATAAGTGGCTTGAGATCGGAAAGTTTGTACTTTTCTGGAAAGCGCGTTGCAAAAACGATATCAAGGATATATTTCTCGATCTTTTCGTCCATATAAACCTCGCGTACTGCTTCTTGCGCCCGTATAATCTGTTCTACCGAAACAACTGGGTTTACCTTTTCATAACTGCCTTTTAAATTCTGGCGAACGATCAACTGTTCATCTTCCATTTTTGGATAGTCGATTACAGTTTTCAGCATAAAACGGTCAACTTGCGCTTCCGGTAACGGATAGGTTCCTTCCTGCTCCACTGGGTTTTGTGTAGCCATGACCAGAAACGGCTTATCCAATATAAAAGTCTCGTCACCTATGGTTACCTGCTTTTCCTGCATGGCTTCCAGCAAGGCACTCTGCACTTTGGCCGGCGCCCTATTGATCTCATCTGCGAGCACAAAATTGGCAAAAATGGGCCCTTTTTTAATACTGAAATCACTCAGTTTCATGTTATAAATAAGCGTTCCCACCACATCTGCCGGAAGCAAATCTGGCGTAAACTGAATTCGGCTGAATGATCCGTGCACCGCTTTGGAAAGCGTATTGATCGCCAGCGTTTTTGCCAGCCCCGGCACTCCTTCCAGCAAAATATGGCCTTGTCCCAAAAGACCGATGAGCAGCCGCTCCACCATATGTTTTTGCCCTATGATGACCTTATTGATCTCCATAGTGAGCACTTTTACAAAGGCGCTCTCGCGCTCTATTTTTTCATTGATGGCACCTATATCTACCGGGTTACTGCTTTCTTCCATGACAAGTATGTTCTTTTAACAAGTTTTTCAACTTCGCAATTTTGGTTTTTATTACACAACGCCTTGTTAACAACAGGTTAAAAAACCTGTAGAGAACAGCTGTTAAGCGTTCATTTTCTAATTTCGGAATTCTATTTTTAGGAATGCGGAATTTAGCAATTATAGTACGTTTTTTCAAGGATTATCAAGCTTTGTACCAAAAAGGCTGACCCTAAGCGTTTTGCGATCTTTTAATAAAAGAAATCAAAATACCAGAAAGTTTACCTGCCAAGAACTTCTTTTGACATCTATACGTTACGATATTTAATAATCATGTATTTTAATTATGCTATAAAATCCTTTTTGAACTAAAGGACGAAAGGCATCATGCAATGTTGCAGGTGTCGTTATTAAAACAATCCTAAAATGTCAAAAATTGCTAAAAACAACTAATAAATACTAAAAAACACTAAATATGGATACTAAAACAGCATTAATTACCGGAGCAACCAGCGGTATTGGTCAGGCAACGGCACGCGAATTTGCAAAAAAGGGCATCAAGCTCATTCTCTGTGGAAGACGACAGGAACGTCTTGATAAACTACAAAAGGAACTCTCAGAACACGTAAAAGTTACCACGCTCAACTTTGACATACGTGATAAAAAACGTGTCAAAGAGGCTATAAACTCACTTCAAAATCCTTTTGATCAGGTTGATATTTTGATCAATAACGCCGGTAACGCCCACGGTCTCGACACCATTCAGGACGGCGATACTGACGATTGGGACGCTATGATTGACATTAACGTTAAAGGGCTTTTATATGTAAGCCGTGTGATCATCCCACAAATGATCGCGCGCAACACTGGTCATATTATTAATATAGGCTCTACAGCGGGCAAAGAAGTGTATCCCAAGGGGAACGTGTACTGCGCCAGCAAGTATGCTGTGGATGCCATAAATCAAGGTATGCGACTGGATCTCAATGGTTACAACATACGCGTGGGTGCGGTAAATCCCGGTATGGTAGAGACT
>JBDNGW010000409.1:0-4897 GCA_041689735.1 Leeuwenhoekiella sp.
TAAAAAGTTGTATACTGTAAATTGTATAGTGTACACTGATTTTCCACTAGAAACATTGTACATTATACAAACCACTGTCACTTCGAGTGCGCAACGTTAGGAGCGTGTACCTGCCTGCCGGGAGGTAGGTCGAGAAGCTTTTCATGTAAAAAGTTGTATACCGTAAATTGTAAAATGTATACTGATTTTCCACCATAAGACATTGTACAATATACATTATACAACATACAATTTACCAGCATACATTTTACAATATACAAAATCTCCAAACCTACCTTTTTACCTCAATAACCTCCAGATTATCTATTTTACTGCCATCAATGGTAAAGCGTAACATGGTGCGTACGTTGTGAAATCCGTGTTTGCCGATGGCGCCGGGGTTCATGTGCAATAAATTCAGTTTTTTATCGGGCATTACTTTTAAGATATGGGAATGGCCACAGATAAAAAGCCGAGGCGGTTTTGCCCTGATCTCCTCCCTGATCGCCGGGGAATACCTGCCGGGATAGCCGCCTATGTGCGTGATCCAGACGTCTACATCTTCACAGAAAAATCTATTGTTCAGCGGGAATTCATTGCGTATTGTTGTTTCATCAATATTGCCATAAACCGCCTTTAGCGGCGCTTTTTCCTGTAAAGCATCGGTAACGGCAAGATTTCCAATATCGCCGGCATGCCATATTTCATCAGCATTAGCCGCATGCTTTAAGATGTGGTCATCTATATAACCGTGAGTATCGCTGAGCAGCAGAATTTTTCGCATCAAAAAATAGATTAAAAAATGGGTTAAAAAATGGCTAAAATCGGCATAAAAATGGCTAATTCTATGCAAAGATGTACCTTTGTACGCTTAATTACAAACGGTCAACTTGCGTTATTTTATTGAAATTACCTATGACGGAACACCGTATCACGGTTGGCAGCGCCAGCCCAATGCCATAAGCGTTCAGGAGAAGTTGGAAGAAGCAGTAAGCACACTTTTGCGCAGAAATATAAGCCTTACCGGCGCTGGCCGTACCGATACGGGAGTACATGCCCGTCAGCTTTTTGCACATTTTGATAGCGACGATAATTTAGATATTGAACATTTAAAATTCCGTTTAAACCGGTACTTGCCACAATCCATTGCCATACGATCCATTTGTGAAGTTACGGCAGGGGCTCATGCCCGCTTTGATGCCACTGCGCGTAGTTATGAATATATCGTGGGCACGGCAAAAAATCCCTTTCACAAAGACCGTGCTTTTCTGGTGGAGCAGCCGTTGCATATTGAACTGATGCAGGAAGGTGCAAAATTATTGCTTGGCAGGAAGGATTTTAAGTGTTTCAGCCGGTCAAAAACAGACGTTAAGACTTATATTTGCGAAATACGAAATGCGGTGTGGACAGTAGCGGGCGACGATCTGATTTTTAGCATCACTGCAGACCGCTTTTTAAGAAATATGGTGCGTGCCATTGTAGGTACGTTACTAGAAATAGGTCGCGGAAAAATGACCATAAATGAGCTGCAAAGCGTAATTTTGGGTCGGGATAGAAAAATGGCGGGGCCTTCGGTACCGGCTCATGGGCTTTATCTCACAGCGGTATCGTATCCCCAATCAATTTTTATATAATGGCAGAGAATACTAAGGGTAATGCATTTGATTTTAGGCTTTTTAAACGCCTGATGACTTTTACCAATCCGTATACGTTAAGGCTGTACATTGTGGCGGTAGCTGCGATCTTGATATCGGTTTTTGCAGTGCTGCGGCCTATTTACCTGGAGCTTGCCATAGATAAGGGAATCAGTCCCAAAGATCTCGATTCCTTGATATATTACCTGGGGCTTATGCTCGCAGTGCTCATCGGCGAATCTTTATTTCAACTGTTCTTTATCTATTTTGCCACTTGGTTAGGCCAGACCGTGGTCAAGGATATTCGGGTAAAGCTTTTTGGTCACATGCTCAAGTTTAAGATGCAATATTATGACAAATCGTCCGTGGGCAGACTGGTGACGCGTGCGGTTAGTGATATAGAGACCATTTCAAGTATTTTTAGTGAAGGACTTTTTATGATCATCAGCGACCTGCTGAAAATGGGCGTGATCATAGGGGTAATGTTATTCAAAAGTTGGCAGCTTTCCCTCATTGTCTTTGCAATTCTTCCGTTTATCATGTATGGTACGCGGATTTTCCAGCGGGCGATGAAAACTGCTTTTGAAGATGTGCGGACGCAGGTGGCCAACTTAAATTCTTTCGTTCAGGAACGAGTCACCGGCATGAAGATCGTTCAGATTTTTTCCAGGGAAAAAGTGGAGCGTGAAAAGTTTGGCGAGATCAATAAAAAACACATGAAGGCCTGGAACAAGACCGTGTGGTATAACAGTATATTCTTTCCGGTGGCAGAAATGGCTACCTCTATAACCATAGGTCTTTTAGTCTGGTTTGGCGGTTTAAGGGCAGCTGAAAGTGATGTCATCACAATAGGTCTGGTAACAGCCTTTATTCAATTTGCGCAGATGCTTTTTACACCTTTGCGGCAAATTGCCGATAAATTCAATACTCTGCAAATGGGAATGGTCGCGGCCAACCGTGTTTTTGCAATCCTGGACACCGATTCTCAAATAGCAGATAATGGAACCAAAGAACTGGCCACTTTACAAGGCGCCATCAGTTTTGAAAAAGTACGTTTCAGCTATGTTGAGGGTGAGGAGATTTTACGCGGTATCGATCTAGAGGTAAACGCGGGGGAAACCGTAGCAATTGTGGGTGCCACAGGAGCAGGAAAATCTACCATTATTAATCTGTTGGGGAGGTTTTATGAGATAGATAGCGGTACCATACGTGTAGATGGTGTTGACATCAAGGAAATCAAGTTAAGTTCGTTGCGCAAGGAGATCGCGGTTGTCCTTCAGGATGTATTTCTTTTTGCAGATTCCATTTTAAACAATATTACCCTCAATAATTCTGCTATTTCAGAAGCAGAAGTAGAGGCTGCCGCACAGGCAATTGGCGTTGATCATTTTATAAAATCACTGCCCGGTGGCTATCAATATAATGTAAAAGAGCGCGGTGCCATGCTTTCCAGCGGGCAGCGCCAACTTATTGCTTTTTTGCGCGCTTATGTAAGTAATCCGAGTATACTTGTACTGGATGAAGCTACATCCTCTGTAGATACTAACAGTGAGCAGCTCATACAAATGGCGATAGAAAAAATAACCAATGAACGTACAAGTATTGTCATAGCACACCGTCTGGCCACCATCAAAAAAGCCGATAAGATCATTGTGATGGATAAAGGCCAGATTGTTGAAATGGGAACCCACAAAGAATTGCTAAAACGGGAAGATGGCTTTTACCGCAATCTTTATGAGGTGCAGTTTATGCAGGAAGAAACAGTTTAATATAAAAGCGATTAGCTCAGATCCTCACGGATCATGGCGATGAGTTCGTCATTGTTTTTAAACATGGCAAAATCCCCATCTTTCAAATAACTGATCTGTCCCGTTTCTTCACTTACTACCAGAACCACGGCATCTGTCTTTTCTGTAATTCCCACAGCGGCGCGATGGCGCAGGCCAAAACGTAAAGGAATATTGCGCTCGTTAGAAACCGGTAGGATCGCCCGGGTGGCTGTGATTTTGTTATCTTCAATAATGGCCGCCCCATCGTGCAGGGTAGAATTTTTATAAAAAATACTTTCTAAAATGGGTTTATTGACCTCAATCTGCATTTTATCACCGGTATTTTTGACAAAATCAAGATTGGTATTGCGCTGTATTACAATGAGCGCACCGGTTTTGGTAAGCGCCATGCTCTCACAGGCACGGATGATTTCCTCTACCCTGGTGGAAGTTATCTGATCATCCTGAAGAAATTTAATGTGCTTTAAAAAACCGCTTCGGCGATCCAGTTTGGTCGAACCAATTAGGAGCAGAAACTTCCTGATTTCCTGCTGAAAAACGATGATAAGTGCAAACATACCAGCACCTATAAATTGACCTAAAATACTGCTCAACATTTCCATTTGTAACAATTGCGTAATCTTCCAAATCACCCAGATAATACAAATCCCAAAGAAGATATTTATGGCAACGGTGCCTTTTACCAGTTTATAAAGATAATAAAGTAGAGAAGCCACCAGCAGGATATCAATGATATCCAATATTCTGAAATTTTCAAGTAAGTTCAATTATATGAAGGTTTTTGTAAAAATAAGGGAAAATTACCAAGTAGGGGAGTAGCATGGTTTATTATCGCGAAGTTCTTCTTTTTAAATCCCACCATTAGATATATACCTATTTCCTGGCAGGCGGGTTCCTTGATCCTTTGAGTCGAAAGTAAAATTGATTTCTGAATTGTACCTCGCGCCTGCTGACCGGGAAAAGCAGGTTGGCCTTGAGATAGCTTAATTATAAAAATAGCAATTGTACTACTGAAAACGGCTAAAAGGATTAATATATCCGACAATATTTCTTTGATATTTAGGTCGTTTTAAAAAATTTATTTTAAATTACTATAAAAATAGTTGATTAACTATATTTTTCGTTTATATTTGGCTTAACAAATTAAATGGCAGTTAAACTATGAAAAATAGCCTTTATATACTTCTAATGACCGGCATCCATTTTCTACATGCGCAAACGGATATGAAAATAACCGTGGACACAAATATAGATAGTGACGATGTACAGCAAATTATGGATTTTGAAGGGATAAATCTTACAGACTTTGATTTTGAAAGCGAAGCGTTAAAGAAAACCTATTATGTACTAATGTGAATCAAGAGTTGAATATTAGTGTTATAAAAGCAGCTGCCAATCTTCCATAAACATGTAGGTTCAGACCTTTTGTCGACCTTACCTTACTGGCTTTCTGTATATCGGATTTTTCAATGATCCAACTAAACAGGGCCTCAA
>JBDNGW010000410.1:0-4347 GCA_041689735.1 Leeuwenhoekiella sp.
ACGATAACAATATCCAACTGCGGAATCTCATAATCTCTCATTTCCTGTTGATCATCAGCGTTTTCATGTCGGTTTAAAATACCTCCAAAAATCTTGGGGTGCAGGGTTTTTACGCGTCCGCCCAGTATAGAAGGGTAGTAGGTGACATCTTCAACGGCCTTAACCGGTATGCCCAGACCTATTATAAATTGCTCTGTACCTCCGGTGGAATAAAGGGTGATGCCCAGTTCATGTAATTTTTTTATTAAAGGCTCGAGGCCTTCTTTATTGAATACTGAAACTAGGGCTGCCTTGGCCTGTATGGCGTTGCTCATGCGCGATTTTTTTAATAAAGTGCAAAAGTATGCATTTAACCACTAAAAATTAAGAGCATACCGCCGTATTTTATAACTTTAAATTTGTAACGTTAGGCTGCCACTTGCGTCCTATTAAATAGTATGGAAAACACAGTTGTATGTTAATTTACCTCAGGGTTTTAAAAGAAAGTCTTGCGTTTGCGATCAATGCGCTGCGCAACAATATATTGCGTACCATGCTATCGCTTTTGGGCGTGACCATAGGTATTTTTAGTATTATAGGAGTTCTTGCGGCTGTAGATTCGCTCAAGGCAGAGATTAAGGGCAGTCTTTCTTCCTTAGACAACAGTACTATGATCCTGATGCGGTTTTCCTTTGGTCCTTCTGAGATTCCGCAGTGGAAAAGGGAGCAGTTTCCCGATGTCACGTATGATGAATACCAGTTTATAAGACGGGAAGTTCCCAATGTGGAAGCGGCCAGTTTTCAGCTGAATGTGGGCGCGGAGACCGTAAAATACCGAGATAAAATCGTTACCGGGGTAAATATTACTCCCGTTTCAGAAGGGTATTACAATATAGAGGCGCTCCAATTTGCCGAAGGCCGCTTTTTTAATGAATCTGAAGCCAATAGTGCCTCTCCGGTAGCAATTCTGGGCGACGAGATCGCTGATGGTCTGTTTGGGAATGCTGACCCGATTGGGAAAGAAATCAGGCTTTACGGACAGCGTTTTACAGTTATAGGCGTGCTAGAGAAAGAAGGAAGTAGCTTTTTTGGCCCTTCTAAAGACGGTGCGATCATCATGCCGGTTAACGTGGTAAGGCGGATTTACGGAAGTAATACGAACGCTGCTTTCCCTTCTATAGTGATAAAACCAGAAGATAATATTGACCTGGCGGAATTTAGCGCCGTACTTGCGCAGCGCTTACGTCAGTTTAGGGGATTAAAGCCCGGCGAAGTGGATAATTTCTTTATCAATAAATTGCAAGGGTTTGCCGACTTTATAGACAATATTACGGGTACGATGTCTACGATAGGCGGTTTTATAGGTCTGTTTTCATTATTGGTATGTGGATTTGGCATTGCCAATATCATGTTTGTGAGCGTAAAGGAACGTACCAATTTAATAGGGATCCAAAAAGCGCTGGGCGCGAAAAACCGCTTTATCCTCTTACAGTTCCTTTTTGAATCGATCATACTTGCGATTCTCGGCGGACTTATAGGCTTGTTTTTGGTCTGGATCATTACGTTCGTCGCTTCCCAGTTTACGGGTGATTTTGAATTTATCCTTTCGCTAAAGAATATTTTTTACGGCATGGCCTCTTCCGTTGTCATAGGAATTATTGCAGGTATCGTTCCCGCAGTAATGGCTTCGCGTCTAGATCCCGTTGAGGCTATTCGGACGGGGATGTAGGAGCCCCCCAACTGCCCCCTAACCCCCAATGGGGGAATTTACAGCGCAAACAATCCGAATGATAGGTCAGAGTGAATGCTCCCCCTTTGGGGGCTGGGGGGCCAACATTCCTGCAACCTGTTCATTAACCCATTCCAGAAAGCGCTCGTCTTCTTCGGTAAAGGGATCTGGTGTATTGGAGTCTATATCTATCTGTCCTATGTTTTCACCATTCACAAATAAGGGTACTACAATTTCCGATTTTACGTCAATGCTACATGCGATGTAATTATCTTGAGCGGTCACATCAGGCACTACAAAATTTTGGTTTGAAATTGCAACTTGGCCACAAATGCCACGACCAAAAGGGATTACTGTATGATCTGTGGGTTTTCCGGCAAATTTTCGGAGCAGGAGTTCTGCTTTATCTCCGTTTTTAAAATAAAAACCTACCCAGTTATAATGGGCTATATTTTCTTTAAGTAGATCGCAGACCCCTTGTAAGCGCTCATCCACTTTGAGTTTATCGTCTTCTAAAATTGCTGATATTTGGGGTTTCAACGTTTTAAATGTCATTTTTGTGTATTTTTAAGGTTCCAAAAATTTATTATATTGATAGCATTAATTGGCAAATATAAGTCGGTACTTCGGTTTATCCTTACTTTTTTAGGCAGCTATATTGTGTTAACCTTACTTTATAGTTGGTATCTGCGCCACTCCAATGGGCAACTTTATTATCCTGATTTTATTACCCACAAAGTTGCCCAGCAGTGTAATTGGTTTTTAAATATAATCGGTTATAAAGCGCAAATACTACCACATCCTGATGAGGCCGCGATGAAACTCATATTGAACGATCAATTTTTAGCGCGGGTCGTAGAGGGATGCAATAGTGTTAGCGTTATTATACTTTTCTGGGCCTTTGTGCTGTCATTTTACAACGGTTTTAAAAAAACATTCTTTTTTATTCTACTGGGTAGTGTCGCAATCTATGTGATCAATATATTGAGGATTGCGCTTTTGGTAGTGGCCATTTATGAATACCCACAGTATACAGAATTTTTGCACAGTATTATTTTTCCTGCGATCATTTATGGCTTTGTATTTTTATTATGGCTTTATTGGATAACTATCTTTAAAGCAAAAAATCATGGATAAACTGCTTAAGATCGGTATCATTTTGCTTTTATTCATGGCGCTGGCCTTGGTGCGTTTTTTTGAAGAAAGCCTGTTTTATGATCCATTGCTTGTCTATTTTAAGGGGGGATATTTAGAAGAAAATCAGTTGCCGTCACTTGAGCTCTGGAAACTTCTGGCTTCTATAAGCTTTCGGTTTTGGCTCAATACTGTGATCTCGCTTGTAGTTCTTTATGTTGCTTTTAGGGAAATTGCAGTTGTGAAATTTTCAGTATTATTTTATGCTCTTATGTACATTGTGCTTCTTGGAGCCTATTTTTATCTGTTATTAAATTATAAAACGGACCAATATCTTTCCCTTTTTTATGTACGGAGGTTTTTGATACAACCCTTATTTGTGATCCTGTTGTTACCGGCGTTTTATTATCAAAGCCAAGTAAATAATTAGGTTCGTATATTTGCGCAAAAATAAACATAAGATGAAAAAAATACTCGTTTATGCTACGGTTGCATTTTTTGTGGCCTGCGGCGAAAAGAAGACCGAAAATAAATCAACGAAGCCGGTTCTGGAAGTTGATACGCTTGCGGAAAAGAAAGAGGCCCAGAAACATGTTTCTGCTGAAAGGAGCGCGGTTATAGATGATGAAGTTACCGCTTCGGTCTATGATAAGTATAACAAAATCAAAACAGCACTTGTCAATTCTGATCCCAAAACCGCTAAAATGGTCGCGGTGGAACTTTTAAAATCTTCAGGTCCCGAACTTGAATCCACCGGTCTGCGTGAAAGTCTTTCAATATTGGGAAATACTCAAGATATTGACGAACAGCGCAAGAGCTTCTCTGCTTTTACGGTTGTGGTAAAAAATATGCTTGAAGGTAAAGTGTCATCGGGAACCATTTATTATGATTACTGCCCAATGGCCTTTAATGGAAAAGGTGGCTACTGGCTCGCCAATGAAGAGCAGATTCAGAATCCATATTTTGGTGATAAGATGCTAAACTGCGGGACAATAGAGGAGACGATAGAATAGTACATCTTTCACAGAATCTTACTTTTAAATCCCACCAGTGGGTTTTATTCTCCGATCCTCTGGGTCGAAATCTAAAATTCATTTTCGAATTATACCTCGCGGGTTTACCCGAGGCAGCCTATTACAGCCCTAAGTTAAAAGTTATATTCTACGGGTGTATAAATTTTGTTCCAGTTTACGGTACTATTCCAGAAGATCATGTTTTGCAAAGTTCAAATATCACCAATTTAGTACTAGGCATTATGATTTGGAGAAGTTTTATTTTTGAAGTTTTACCTAAGTGTTGGTTGACATTATAAAACTTCTAAGGCACATTCAAAAACGCGTGCCACTGCTTCAGCTCCAGGATCAGGAATACCTTTCAAGTCTTTTTCACCTAGATAAGAAGATCTACCAAAATCGGTTTGTGTGATCTCCTTTGTTTTGGTCGCACCTTCTCGGGCTTCTTGTGCTGCGGTTTCTAAACTACCCGCGTTCCTGAGTATCTCAAAC
>JBDNGW010000411.1:0-5643 GCA_041689735.1 Leeuwenhoekiella sp.
CGCAGTGGGCGAGCAAAAGAACAAGTAGAAACGGGCAGGTTATTTCTATACAGATCCTACGCCCAAAACTAACTAACTCAACTCAAACTAACTTTCTTTTAAAACTTCCTTCATTTCGAATCGCTTCTATATTAGAACTTTTTTTGGTTAGATTATTCGGATGGGTTTCACCACTTTATTTTGCCTTCAACTAAGATTGGGACGAAATATTCATTTACCGGATAAAATGGAATTCCGTTATCAGGACTGTAATAATATTAAGTTGTTTCGATCATTGATATAGCCTTACTTCTTAATCAACATGAAAAATAATACAATTACTTTTCTTTTTATGAAGTTACGAAAAAATCACATGACGTCCTTTAGTGCTGCCAATAACATGTGTACATGGTTGGCATCCGAGCTTTCCCCCATTAGCCCGATGCGCCAAACCTTTCCGGCAAAGGGTCCCAAGCCGCCACCGATTTCTATGTTGTATTTTTCCAAAAGGCGTTTTCTGACATCGGTATCGTCAACACCTTCCGGAATTCGTACGGCGTTCAACATGGGCAAGCGGTACTTTTCCTCCACTAAATATTCAACCCCCATATCTTCGAGTCCGTCGCGCAATAATTCATGGTTTTTTTGGTGACGTGCGAAACGATTTTCCAGGCCTTCCTCCAAAACAATACGCAATGCTTCGCGCATGGCGTACATGGCCGATATAGGTGCCGTATGATGATAGGCCCTTTTGGCACCGGACCAATAATTTTTGACCAGTGACAAATCCAAAAACCAGCTCTGTACCTTGGTCTTTCGATTGTCCAAAACGTCTACAGCAGCTTGACTAAAAGTGACCGGGGAAAGCCCGGGAGGTGCGCTCAAACACTTTTGGCTACCGGAATAGAGGGCGTCGATGCCCCATTCGTCAACTTTCAGGTCGGTACCGCAATAGGAGGTTACGGCATCCACGACAAAAAGGGCTCCCGCCGCTTTGGTCAACCTACTTATTTCTTCCAAAGGCTGTAATACGCCAGTTGAAGTTTCGGCATGTACGATGGCCAAAACTTTTGGCGATCTATTTTCCAAAGCGCGCTCAACGTCCTTTATTTTTATCGGAGTCCCCCATTCCGCCTCGACCTTTATAACTTTTGCACCACAGCGTTCCGCAATATCGGCCATACGGTTCCCAAAAACACCGTGTATGCAGATTACGGCTTCATCCCCGGGTTCCAATAGGTTGACCAAACAGGTCTCCATTCCCGCACTTCCCGGGGCCGAGACTACAAAGGTCAACGGATTTTTTGTTTGCAGGGTTTCTTGCGTCATGGCCTTGATATCATCCATAACCTCTAAAAATTCGGGGTCTAGATGCCCTATCAAAGGGGTGGCCATTACCCTCAAAACCCGTGGATGTACATCGCTTGGCCCAGGGCCCATCAGAACCCTTGTACTTGTTTTCATTTCATCGATTTTTCCCATTGTCGTGATTTTTATTTTTATGGATTGGTTTCAGAGCTTGTTCTGGTATATATCAGTTATTTTTTACCACCCTTATGGCCTCGACAAAGTGTTTGGGCCTTGCCTTGGTGAAATGTTGTATTTGGTGACGGCAACTAAATCCACAGGCCACTATATCGTGATCTTCCTGCAACCGTTCTACGGCCGGGAACAGAACTTCCCCACCGATTTTTTTGGACAGGTCATAGTGTTCCTTCTCATATCCGAAGGAACCCGCCATACCGCAGCAACCTGATGGTATTTCTTGGACTCCCTTTACGGAATCTTTTAATAAGGCCTTCATCGCATTGGTTCCGTAGAGTGCTTTTTGATGGCAATGCCCGTGAATGGCCAAGGCCTTGGAAATTGGTTCAAAATGAACATCCAATCGACCTTTTTTAAATTCATCGGCCAAGAACACATCGATCATCATCACTCCGTTTTTCAATTGATCGGCCATATCTTGATCGGCTATAAGATCGGGTAGGTCATCGTTCAGGGCGGAGGCACAGCTTGGCTCGCAGACCACTACTTTTAGCCCATCGTCCAACCATTTTTTTAGGCCGTCCATTGTTTTTGTGCAGTCCCTTTTGGCATCTCTAAGAAAACCATGGGAGATTTTGGGCCTTTGGCAGCAGCCTACGTTCGCCAAAATAACTTCATATCCGCAAGAATTCAATAATTGAAGGGCGGAGATGCCAATTTGGGGCTCGTGATAGTTTAAATAGGTATCGGCGAACAATACTACTTTTTTATCCCCGGTGTTCGTTTTATGGGCGTGTTTCTCGAACCACTTATAAAATGGCTGTTTGGCAAAATCGGGCAATATCCTTCGCTTGTCTATTTTAGCTGTACGTTCCAAAATAAATCGGAACAAACCGCTTCTTTGAACGGTATTCACTGCGCCTGCTTTCCACCCTGAAATATTTGCAGCGGCCTTTGCGGAATCGCGTATCAACCTATCCCTGAAAGTAATACCATGTTCATCGTAATACATTTGCAGGGTATCGCTTTTCATCTTTGCCATATCTACATTACTGGGACATTCGGATTTACAGGCCTTGCAGGAAAGACAAAGATCCATAACCTCGTGTAGGCGCTGGCTCGACAGCCCTTCTTCACCAAATTGGCCGGACATGGCCATTCGAAGTGCATTTGCCCTACCGCGCGTGGAATGTTCCTCGTCCCTGGTAGCCTTAAAACTTGGGCACATGGTTCCCCCGAGCAATTTTCGGCATTCCCCCACCCCGGTGCACATATGTACGGAAGATTCAAAACCTTCCTCGGTCTTGTATTTATATTCCGTTTTAACGGATTGATCTTGATAGGCCGTACCATAACGCAAATTATGCTCTATGGTCTGTGCCTCAACAATTTTACCGGGGTTCATCAGGTTATCAGGGTCGAAAAGTTTTTTTATTTCCAAAAAGGCGCCGTACAGGGTTTCTCCGAAAAATCGTTTATTGTAGGCACTTCGTACCAGACCATCGCCATGTTCCCCGCTCCACGAACCCTTGTATTTCATCACCAGCTCAAAGGTGTCGTCGGTAATTTTCTTCAATCGTTCAATGTCTTCGGCCAACCTTAGGTCCAATATGGGACGTACATGAATGACCCCGACACTGGCATGGGCGTACATGGCTGCTTTAGTACCGTATTTTTCGCATATTTTCAATACCTTATCGATATATTCGGGCAAGTATTTCGAGGGTATTCCCGCATCCTCGATAAACGCCAGGGGCTTTTTATTTCCTTTGAGCCCAAGCATCAATCCCAGTCCCTTTTTACGGATGAGCCAAACATCTTCATAAGCTTCACCTTCCGGAAAAAGTGGGTACGCGTACCCGAATCCTTTTTCTTTCAATTGTGTTATCATTTGTCCGGGCCTGTCCATAACGTCTTCCATAGTGTCACCATAAAATTCGACGATCAATATGGCGGCCGGATTTCCCTCGATAAAGTGGCAATGGTGCTTGGTGGTCAGGTTTTCCCTGCTTAGGTTCACCACCGTTCTGTCCAAAATTTCAACTGCGGAAGGCCGGAAGGGTAGCATATGCTCAACAGCAGCTATCGCTTCCAGCACCTCCGAAAAATGTACCACA
Organism: Leeuwenhoekiella sp.; assembly: GCA_041689735.1. Taxonomy (GTDB): domain Bacteria; phylum Bacteroidota; class Bacteroidia; order Flavobacteriales; family Flavobacteriaceae; genus Leeuwenhoekiella. The sequence continues at coordinate 3,582 of JBDNGW010000411.1, forward strand.
CAGACCGATTTGTGCTTGGGCAGATCAACGAGGTTCAGTTTAAGTTCCACGGTCGTGGCCAAGGTGCCTTCGCTGCCACAGATCAATTTGCACAAGTTCCATTGATCCGTATATACGAATTCGTCCAAATTATAGCCGCCCACCCTCCGCATCACCTTGGGAAAACGATTTTTGATCTCTTCGGAATGATGGTCCACTAATTTTTTAAAGGAACCATAAATTTCGCCTTCCCTATTTCTTTGGGAAGCTTTGACCCGATATTCTTCGGGTGAAAGGTCCTTTAGATACAGTTCGGTGCCATCTGCCAACAGCACGTTAGCCTCTAGAACATGGTCCACGGTCTTGCCGTACAAAATACTTTTGGTGCCCGAAGAATTGTTTCCGACCATTCCTCCTACATTGGCCCTGCTGCCCGTTGCGGGATCGGGTGCAAAATGCAGGCCGTAGGGCTTCAATTCTGCGTTCAAATCATCCCTGGCCCTGCCTGGTTGTACCCTTACCCATTTTTCCGGACCGTTTATTTCAAGAACGGTATTCATGTATTTAGAAAAATCCAAGATCATGGACTTCCCCACCGTTTGACCTGCCAAACTGGTACCTGCGCCCCTTGGAAGAATGGTGATGTTATTTTTATGGGCAACGGAAACCGCAGCTTTTACGTCCTCGGCATCTTTGGGCAAGATTACGGCGATAGGCTTGATTTGATAGATGCTTGCATCGGTAGCGTACATGCCCAAGGAGTACTCATCGATTAAAATATCTCCCTTAATGTTGTTTTTGAGCTTGAAAAATAGATTTTCCATAGTATTGTTAATGTAGGTTCATTCAACCAATTGAAACTTTTGTACCCGGTTGTGCAGAAGGTCCGCGACATAGATATTTTGGTTACCGTCCAATTCTATGTCGTGGTACCGGCATACCGGGCCATCGTAGGAGCCGATCCTGCCAAACTGCTTTCGGACATGGAAATCAGGCCCGAATCGGATGATATTCGATCCTAAGATCAAGGTATCGTTCTTCACAAGATAATCCACGGCAAATAAAGTATTCTGGGAAGGAACAGCCTTTACGCCATATACCGCAGCACCGGAACCGTTCTTCCATTCCATTAAAAAATTTCCCTTGGCATCGAACTTTTGGATACGCGCATTTTCGCGATCGGCCACGATTACATTGCCGTCCTCATCAATATCAACGGAATGGGGAATATGGAACTGCCCTTTTCCGTTACCGCTTTCTCCCCATTGGAACAAAAACTTCCCGGAAGGGGAAAATTTAACGATACGACTGTTTCCGTAACCATCGGACACATAAAAAGACCCATCTTCGGCCACTGCCACATCCGTGGGCTTGTTAAAATGCAGGGAATCCGACCCCGGTTCCCCCGCTACGCCCAATTTCATCAGCAAAGTGGCATTGGGGGCAAACTTAAAGACTTGATGAAGCCCTACGTCAGTGACCCAAATGTTATCGTCCCGGTCCACGTTCAGACCATGGGGCCAGGAAAAGAGGTTGGCACCCCAGGCATCCAGGACCTTGCCCGTTTTTGCCTCCAATTTTACGATGGTGTTCCTCGGAATCCGGATACTGGGATCCGATCCGGAAGTGGCCCCTGCACGATGAAAGACAATAAGGTCACCATGGCTGTCCGCCCCTAGCCCGGAAGGTTGTCCCATAATTGAATCGGAAAGCGAACGAGGCCAGTCCTCCACCAACCGATAACCGTCCTTGTTTCCTGATTTTTGTGTATTTTCTTGCCCATAGAATAAGTTAAAGACCATCAGGCAATAAATGGGCAAAATTCTTTTTAAATCAAATATCATAAATATACTTTTTCAATTGACGTAGTTCCATATTATAATCTTAAGCTTCGCAGGCAAATCAGGAAAGAAGCAACAGCCCCAACAGGCCGACAACAACTAAATAATAAATGGTCGGCAATATTGTTTTTCTCAGGACTATCCCTTCCTTTCCTAAAAAGCCGACGGTAGCTGAAGCGGCCACAACATTGTGGATTGCGATCATGTTCCCCGCTGCCGCTCCTACCGCCTGGAGCGCTACA
>JBDNGW010000412.1:0-3331 GCA_041689735.1 Leeuwenhoekiella sp.
AAAAAATATAATTTTATTATAAAATATGCTATAAAATTTGTCAAATCGCCTTATTGTCCTACTTTTAAATTATATTTTACAAAGTAATCTTCCTTTAGGATTTAACACTTGAAATATTCAATCTCATTTTTTTTATTAATAGTTAAACAGAATTCAATCGTTTAAGATTCATTACAAATTGGGACCTAATCGAAAAAAAGTATTCAATACCAAACAGCATAGAAATGAAACATTTTTACCGATTACCAATTATAGTATTAACCGTACTGTGTTCTACTTTTTATTCTTGCACAGAAAGTGTAACAACCGAGAATATAACACCCAATATACTTTTTATACCCGTAGATGATCTTCGCCCGGAACTGGGATGTTATGGCAATTCATTTATCAAAACTCCCAATATTGATAAGCTAGCAAAAGAGGGCGTTGTTTTTACAAGGACGTATTGCCAGCAAGCTGTTTGCAATCCTTCCAGAGCAAGTTTATTAACTGGTTTACGGCCGGACTCCATTCAAGTCTGGGATTTGGCAACAAAATTTCGGGATAACCTCCCCAACATCGTCACACTACCCCAATACTTTAAGCAAAATGGCTATATCACTATTGGCTTGGGAAAAACCTTCCACAATGATATACCAGATTCCATTTCATGGACAGAAAGACCGCACTTAAAGGGATTTCCTTATGACCCCGATGCTGTATACGCCGACAAATTAAACTTAGATATACAGGAAGCAAAAAAACAAAAGTTGATCGCTCAGGGAAAAAATAGATTAGATCCTTTAGGTCACTGGTACCTTAAAGCGAATTCCGTTGAGAGTGCAGATGTAGATGACGATGCCTATTATGACGGTACCCAAACCACCTATGCCATTCAAAGATTACAAGAGCTGGCCATTGAAAAAAAACCATTTTTCCTTTCGGTGGGTTACTACAAACCGCATTTGCCATTTAATGCTCCAAAAAAATATTGGGACCTATACCAAAGAGATTCCATTCCATTGGCGCCAAATCAATATCCTCCTAAAGGCAGTCCAGACTATACCGTACATGGTGACCAGGAATTAAGATATTATGACGACAACCATGATTTGCCCACTCCTCATGGAGAACAATGGGATATTGACCGACAACGTGAAGTGAAACATGGATACTATGCCAGTGTCTCTTACACCGATGCCCAAGTAGGACGCTTGATGGACGAATTAAAAAGATTAGATCTTTTAAAGAATACCATCGTAGTCCTATGGGGAGACCATGGATGGAAACTCGGAGAACACGATGGCTGGGGAAAAATGTCCAATTATGATATAGACGCCCATGTACCCATGATTATTGGAGGCGCTAAAACAAAAGCAAAAGGCAAAAAAAGTAACGCACTAACAGAACTGGTGGATATTTATCCTACACTGTGCGAATTGGCCGGTCTCCCGGTTCCCTCCTATTTACAAGGAAAAAGTTTAGCTCCTCTATTAAACGAACCACAATTGGAATGGAATACTGCTGCCTATAGTCAATTTCTACTGGGAAGGTTTGGACCCCAAGAAACACGGGAACAGGAACGTATGGGTTACTCCATTAGAACGGACCAGTATAGATATATAAGATGGTATAGTTGGGACAAAAAGTTAAATAAAAAAGGAGAATTTTTGGACCATGAACTATTCGACCATTTTGTTGACCCTCAGGAAAATAACAATATTGCGAATGAAATTGGCGAAAAAGATAAAGTAGCACTTCTAGTCGATCGACTCCATAAACAATTTAAATAATAGATTGCTCAAAACCAAGTGGCTTTGAGGCAAGCCATTATGGTCCTTCTACAGGCTCTGTAAGACTTTTTCGTCGTCCCGAAAGCTTTCGGAGTAGTATTTTAACCAACCCAAGGGCAGAGAATTTTTAAATTGAAACCATGAATAGACAAAAACCACATATTCCTTGCATATAAAGATAGATTATTCACATTTTTTTAAACTTCCACCTATAAAACATAGGGTAAGGCGTTACCAAATTCGTCCACTTTAGTAAGGAAGAACACTTTATTTTTAAAAAAACAACACCAATAAAAATGATTTCACACCTATTAAAAAGAAGATTTTTATTATTATTTTCGATTTTCATCGCCTTAAATATAAATGCTCAAAACAAGAATCCCAATATAGTATTTATCCTTGTTGATGATTTAGGTTGGATGGATATTGCCGCCAATGGCAGTACTTTTTATGAAACACCCAATATAGATCAGTTGGCCATGGAAGGAATACGCTTCACACAGGCCTACGCTGCATCTCCAATATGCTCACCCACCAGGGCTTCAATTCTAACGGGGGAAAACCCTGGTCGAATCGACTTGACCCAATGGATAGGAGGTCCAGGGAATCCGGATTATAAGAGAAACCTTCCTTTGGAAGAAGTATTGTTTCCTGAGCTACTGCATGAAGCTGGTTATAAAACCGCCTTCATGGGAAAATGGCACCTTAACAATGTAGCGGGCGAAGAAACTTTTTGGCCGGACAAACAAGGTTTTGACGTTAATGTAGCTGGACATTTTAGAGGTGGTCTTTATATAAAAAATAAATATTTCTCTCCTTGGAATATTCCCAATTTAGAGAATGGTCCTGAAGGGGAATATATGACGGACCGATTGGCGAATGAAGCGGTGAAATTTATAGATAGTAGCGTAAACGACCCCTTTCTACTTTATTTTTCACTGTATTCTGTGCACGCACCATTTGCTGCCCCTGCAGACAGGGTTGAAAAATACATTAAAAAGAAGGAAAAACTGGGCTTAACCGACGAAGATAGGTTTGCAGAGGAAACCAACGTGGATAAAACATTTACCTATAGAAAAACCCAGGATCACCCAACTTATGCCGCCATGGTAGAATCTATGGACATGGCGGTGGGCAAAATACTCAATAAAATAAAGGACAATGGTATTGCCGACAATACTATTGTCATATTCTTTTCAGACAATGGCGGTCTTTCTACTTCGGAAGGTACTCCTACTGCCAACACCCCCTTAAGAGGTGACAAAGGCTGGCTATACGAAGGAGGTATTAGGGAGCCCGCCATTATCAAATGGCCCGGAATTATAACACCTGGGACTGTCTCCGATGCTATAATCACCAGTATGGATTTTTACCCTACCATTTTAGAAATGACCAGACAAGATTTAAGACCCGATTTGTACATAGATGGTAAAAGCATGGTTTCATTGCTCAAGGGAGAGACCCAAAACATACATGAATCCACCTATTTCCACTATCCACACCGGTCTAACCAGAAAGGTAGTCCCAGTAGCGCTATTAGGGATGGGGATTACAAATTG